>JBDHQY010000366.1:0-3502 GCA_039807315.1 Steroidobacter sp.
AAGCAGTATGAGCAGCCGGCCGACACCCGTTCCTACAGGGACGGCAGCGGCCGGCCGCGCGATCCGTTCCAGAACCTCTACGTCAATGTCGCCAACGACATCCTGGCGCACCGGCAGACGCTGCAGTCGGCCGATCTCGAGAACATCCGGCGCGTGTCCGAGTTGCGCTTTGCCGCCGACCTGGCGCCATACGCGTTCCAGAGTTATCTGACCACGGACAAGAAAAAGGGCACTTACCAGATCACACGCCTGCCGGCGCAGGATGATCCGATGCTGGTGCGCATGGATCGCATTCGCGAGCGCGACTACGCGCTGCTCGACACGGTCAACGAGCATTACTCGCTGTTCGCCGACAACATGTCCGACTCGTACACCAACTGGCGCCGCTACAGCTATTCCGAGCTCGAAGCCGAAGACGACGCGCAGCGCTCGGCGATGACGCGCAAGCTGCTGGGTGCGGCCGCCATCGTCGGCGGCCTGGTCCTGGGCACGCAGTCGAATACGTATGTCGGGCAGGCAGCCGGAACTGCCGCCATCTTCGGCGGCGCCTACGCGGTCAAGAGCGGCTTCGACCGCAGCGCTGAGGTCAAGATGCATTCGGATTCGCTCAAGCAGCTGGGCGAATCGTTCCAGGCCGAGGTGCAGCCGATGGTGATCGAGGTCGAGGGCCGCACGCTGCAGCTGCGCGGTACCGCCGAAGAGCAGTTCCAGGAGTGGCGCCGTCTGCTCAAGGAACTCTACGAGAACGAGACCGGTCTTCCGGTAGCAACCGCGCCCGCGGCCAAGGTGGCAGCCCCGGCCGGCGGCGGGCAATAGTTTTCCCCGGTCAGCCCTTTACAATCCGATCATGGTCGAAAGCGGGCAGGAGCTCTCTGCAAGGTTCGTTTTGGTCCGCGCCATCCGGGCAGGCGGCAGCGGCAGCGTATGGCTGGCGCAGGACAAGGAGCGCCAGTGCTTCGTCGCGGTCAAGCTGCTGGCCACAGAGCTGATGCAGGACGCAGCAGCGGTCGCGGCGCTGCAGCACGAATGCGAGCGCGCCCGCTCGCTCGAGCATCCCAACATCCTGCGCGTCGACGGACTGTACCGTTCGGACCGCCATGCCTGGATCGCGATGGAATACGTATCGGGCGGCGACCTGACGCAGCTGCGCGGACGCGCCGTTGCCGAAATTCTCCGCACCGCCATTCCGGTGGCGAGCGCGCTGGCTCATGCGCATCGCCAAGGCATGGTGCATCGCGATGTGAAGCCCGCCAACGTGCTGCGGACCTCGGACGGCGCACCCAAGCTCGCAGACTTCGGAATGGCATTGACCATCGGTGCGCGACCCGACCGCCGTGCCGGCCTCGGCTCGTCCTACAGCATGAGCCCGCAGCAGCTTGCCGGTGCGGCCGCCAGTTCCGGCGACGACGTATATGCGTTCGGCGCCATGCTGTACGAGCTGTTCTCCGGCTATCCGCCGTTCTATCCGCAAGCCAGCGAGGAACGGATCCGTAACGAGCGGCCGCCGAGCCTGGCGGCCTCCGCGGTGCCGGCGGCCATCGCACAGCTGGTTGATCGATGTCTGGCGAAATCGCCCGAGGATCGGCCGGCCGACATGGAGTCGGTCGAGCGCGAGCTGAAGGCGGCGCTGGCGGCATTGCCCGCGGCCACCATCATCAATGCCAATGCCGGCACGCAGCCGGCCGTGCATGTTGCGCCGCCGTCGGTCCGGCCGCCCATCGGTCACAGCGAGCCGCTGCGCGGCGAATGGCGCCGCACCCAGGCACCGACGACCAGCGCGGAGGAGTTGCGCTGGCAGGGCTTTCGGCGCGGCCTGGGCGCCGCGGCGCTGATTCTGGGAATCATTGGCATCGGTGTCGTGTTCTTCGCGTTGCCGCGTTGGGTCGGCGGCAATCAGACGCCGCCCCCGGTGGTCGCCGCCAAGCCCGAAGAGCAGGCACCGGCACCTGAAAAGAAGCCGCTGGATTTCGCCGCCCTGGCGCGTGCCAAGCAGGAAGCCGAAGACCAGCGCGGTGAAATCGATCCACGTCTGGAGAAATTGCGCGCCCAGGCCGTCGATCAATGGGGCGGTGAAGAGATCAAGCGCATCGGCGACGAGCTGGCGGCGGGCGACAAAGACTTCGCCGCCCGCGAATACATCACCGCCGTGCAGCACTTCAAAGCTACCGAGCCACTGCTGACCACGCTCGAGAAGCGCGCCGGCGAAGTGCTGACGGCACAGCTCGCCATCGGTACGAAAGCGCTCGGCGAGGGGCGCGCGGCCGACGCCAGGACGGCGTTCGAGCTGGCCGGCAAGATCGATTCGAAGAATCAGGCGGCCGCACGTGGATTGAAGCGTGCCGGCACCCTGGACCAGGTGCTTGCCCTGGTGACGAGCGCGGAGCAGATGGAGAAAGAAGGCAATGCGAGTGCCGCCGCGGATATCTTCCGCAAGGCGCTGGCGTTGGATGGTGAAGCATCACGTGCGACGGAAGGTCTGGCACGTGTCAACGCGCGTTTGTCGGGTGATGCATTTGCAAGTGCAATGGCGCGTGGTTTTGCAGCGTTGTCGCAATCGAAATATTCCGAGGCTCGTTCCGCGTTCGACGCGGCGAATCGTGTGCGCCCGAATTCGCCGGAAGTGGCCCAGGCATTGAAGCAGATCGAGCAGGAAGAGCGCACGCGCACGATCGCGGCAAAGCTCGACTCTGCGCACGATCTGGAAAGCAAGGAGCGCTGGGCCGACGCGTTGCAGGAATATCGTGCGGTGCTGCAGCTGGATTCCACGGTGGCTTTCGCGAACGAAGGGGTCGCACGAGTGGCGCCGCGAGCGGAGCTCAATCAGCAGCTCGAAATGTATCTCACGCAGCCGGAGCGGTTGTTCAGTGTTCCGGTCCGCAATGCCGCCCGTGAGACACTGCAACGTGCTGCGGCGATAAATCCCGCGGGCCCCGTGCTGAAGCGTCAGACCCAGACGCTGAGCGAATGGTTGTCGCGCGCCGATGTGCCGGTGCATGTCGCGCTGCAATCGGACAACCTGACGCAGGTCGTGATCTATCGGGTCGGTGAGCTTGGCGCCTTCCAGCAGCGTTCGCTGGAGCTGGCGCCCGGCAGCTATACCGTGGTCGGTACGCGGCCCGGCTATCGAGATGTGCGCCGTGAGATCAATGTCGTGCCCGGCGCGACGCTGGAGCCCGTGGTCATCCGCTGCGAGGAGAGAATTTGAGCGTGACGGCCGTCAGCGAGGAAGTGCTTGTCGTTCGCGAACCGTTGGGAGAGCGGCGTTTCGGCGTGGCCGATTTTCCGCTCGCTTTCGGCGGCGCGGGCAGTCTCATCGTGCTCGCGGGCCGTCCCGAAGGAGTGCAGGCCTGGATGGGCTCGCATGAGGGTCAGCTGTTCGTGCAGCCTGCCGAAGGCGCTGAGGTGTTGCACAACGGGGTGCGCGTCACTCGCTCCACCTGGCTCAAGCCGGGAGACGTCATCAATATAGGTGCGGCGCGTTTGCGCGTAATCGAGGAATACA
>JBDHQY010000367.1:0-3497 GCA_039807315.1 Steroidobacter sp.
CAATCCGGCCAACTACTTCGCCGAGGTCGAGCAGAGCGCATTCAATCCGGCCAACGTCGTGCCCGGCATTGGCTTCTCGCCGGACAAGATGCTGCAGGGCCGCCTGTTCTCCTATGGCGACACGCAGCGCTACCGCCTCGGCGTGAATCACGGCAGCCTTCCGGTCAACGCACCACGCTGCCCATTCGCCAGCGCGCACCGCGACGGTGCCATGCGCTTCGATGACAACGGCGGCTTGCGTGCCGACGGCAAAGCCGTACCGAACTACCAGCCGAATTCGTTCGGCGGCCCGGCCGACAATGCCGCCTTCGCGGAACCGGCGCTCTCCGAAGCGTTCAGCGGACCCATCGCACGCTACGATCATCGGGAAGACACCGACTACTACAGCCAGCCGGGCGACCTGTTCCGCCTGCTGCCGGCCGACGAGCGCGAGCGTCTGTTCGGCAATATCGCTGCGGCGATGCAGGGTGTGCCGGCCGAGATCGTCGAGCGTCAGCTCGGTCATTTCGCGAAGGCCGATCCGGCCTATGCGGAAGGTGTGCGCAAGGCGCTGGCGGCGGCCAAGGGCGCCTGATCGCGGAGTCGGCAGCAAACACGGTCAAACACGGCGCCTTCCCCTGTCACGGAAGGCGCCGTCGAGGCCGGTTACTCGGCGGCCTTGACCCGCTTGGCAAGCCGGTGCCGAGCCGGATCCTGGGCAACTTCTCGTACCTTCGGCGCAAGATCCCGGAACTCGGCTTGCACGATAGCTTCGATACGACGGCTCACTCCGCGATAGCGGCGCACCAGCTCGGCACCGAACTCCGTCAGTTCGACACCGCCGCCGCCGCTCCCTCCAACGGTGGCACGCGTGGAACGCTCACTGAAGGAGCGATTGATGTTGTCGATGAGCAGCCAGGCGCGTCGATAGCTCATGCCGAGATCCTTGGCCGCCTTGCGAATCGAGCCGCTGCGGGCGACGGCCTCCAGCAGGTCGACCTTGCCGGGTCCTATCGAGCAAGCCGTCCCCAGGTCGATCCGGAACCGTACGTTCTGCATGAACATCTCCATCTGGCGGGTCAAGCATCCGGCGGATGCGAAGCGCTGCGCAAGCCGGTGCACGAAGTCTCTTTGCCGATGCAAATCAAGCTGTTAGTATCGCGATATACGATTGGATATAACGAAGCATCGGAACACTTACTCTGGAAGCTCCCATCGTGCGCCCACCGCAGTACCCAGGTAGCTATAACGCATTTGTCATGCTGTGCGGAATCGGCGCCGCTGTCGCCGGCCCCGCATTGGCGCAGGATCGGGGCGGCAACGCAACCTTCACGCTCGGAACGGTCGAGGTCAGCGGGCAGCGTGAAGCGGCCACCAGTCCCCAGACGACGGATGTGCTGACTGCCGAGGAAATCTCAGCCAAACATCGCGACGACCTGTCGGACGCCCTCGATCTCGTCCCTGGCGTGTTCGTGCAGAATCTCGGTCAGCGGCGCGAGCGCCTGATCTCGGTGCGTGGATTCTCGAGTCGACAGGTGCCGCTGTTCATCGACGGCATTCCGGTCTACGTACCCTATGACGGCAACGTGGATCTGGCCCGTTTCGGCGTGGACTACGTCTCCCAGATCGTCGTCAGCAAGGGACTGACCTCGCTGCTCTACGGGCCGAACATTCTCGGCGGCGCCGTGAATGTCGTGAGCCGCAAGCCCACCGCGCCATTCGAAGCACGCGCCCGCATGGTCTCGGAGCTGGATGATCGCTTCAACGGCATCGAGCAGCGCGCCGCGCTGTCACTCGGTGGAATCAGCGGCAGCTGGTATGGGTTCCTGTCTGCCTCCCATGCCGACTCCGACGGCTACCGATTGCCGAGCAAGTTCGTGCCCGTGGCAGCCGAAGATGGCGGCGCGCGCGAGAACGCCGACAGCCGTGACACGGTAATCAGCGCCAAGATCGGCTATGCGCCGAACGAAGACAACGAATTCGCGCTCTCCTACTACCGGCAGGACGGCAGCAAGCTCGATCCTCCGTACGCAGGCAACTACCTGCGCTCCGGCACACGCCCCGATGGAATACAGGTTCGCTACTGGACCTGGCCCGACTGGGACAAGGAAAGCATGTACTTCGTCGCGCGCAATGCCGTGACGTCGCAGGGCACGCTGCGTTGGCGAATGTTCTACGACTCGTTCAAGAACTCCCTGGAATCGTTCGACGACGCCACCTATACGACCCAGACGCGACCCTACGCGTTCCATGACAGCAACTATGACGATTACACCTATGGTGGTAGCGTCGATTTCGAATGGAGCTGGAACGACGCGCATATCATCCGCCTGGCCACTCACTATCGCCAGGATGTGCACCGCGAATCGCAGACGGCACCGGTGGTCCCGCTGCAACGCAATGAGATTCCGACCTACGACTTCGCCATCGAACACCAATGGCGGATGACGGATGCTTTCATCCTGACACCGTCGTACTCGCACATGATCCAACCGGCAGAGACGGTCCAGGTGTACAACAGCGGACCAGGCGCGTACTCACCCGTCCACACCGGTCGCTCGAGCGCGGACAACGCCCAGCTCGTCGCGACCTACAAGCTCGCGCATGGCGGCTCATTGGTGGCGGGCATCAGCCACAAAACGCGCTTCCCGACGATCAAGGAGCGCTTCTCCGGCGGTCTGGGCAGCGCCGTACCGAATCCGGGCCTGGCCCCGGAGACGGCCAGCCATTACGAGCTCGGATACGAGCAACGCGTCACCAATTGGGGATTCAAGGCAGCGCTGTATCAGGCCAAGATGAGCGATGCCATCCAAAGCATCACGCTGCCGTCGAGCGCCTGCTCGAGCCCGCCTTGCACGCAGCTGCAGAACATCGGCGAGCAGCGCAACCGCGGCGTCGAGCTCTCCGCCGACTACGCGCCGGTGGATGCATTGCAGCTGAGCGCGCAGGTCAACTTCATCGACGTCGACAATCTCACCAATCCGAGCATTCGCCCGACCAACATTCCGAAGGCCAAGTATCTGGTGGCTGCCGCCTGGGAATTTCTGCCTCGATGGGATCTGCGCGTGGATGCGCAGCATGAAAACAAGCGCTACAGCAACAGCACCGGTACTCGTGTCGCCGCTTCCTTCACGCTGGCGAATGCGTTCCTGCGATTCTCTCCCGTCGAGTCTCTCGGCATCGAGCTGGGTCTGCGCAATGCGACCGACGAAATTTATGCCTATGAAGAAGGCTACTATGAGGCCGGACGCAGCTGGCTCGCGCAGCTCGACTATCGCTTCTGACGGCCGACCATGGAAACTCGTGACATGCCGAAGAATCTGCTGGCAATCTCGCTGCTGAGCCTCATGGCCCAGGTGGCCCCGGCCGCCGACGTCGACCCCTGCACGCGATTCACGTGGGACGTGTCGCATGAACTGGCTGTATTCAAGCAGGCGCCGCAACCAGTCGTTGCCGCAACCCGCCCTTCCGGCGAAATCCCCGAGCTGGCGCTCGACCAGCTTTATGAGGTCAAGCTG
>JBDHQY010000368.1:0-3484 GCA_039807315.1 Steroidobacter sp.
CGAGCCCGATGAGTTCGGCGAGATCGTGATCCGCTCCGATGCCGGCAACGGCGTGCTGCGCCTGAAGGACGTGGCCCGCATCGAGCTCGGCGCGCAGAGCTACGACTCCTACAGCGTCCTGGACGGCCGGCCTTCGGTCAACATGGCAGTCTTCATGCAGTCCGGCGGCAACGCGCTGGAAGTGTCGCAGGCGATCCGCGACAAGATGAACGAGCTGAAGCAGTCGTTCCCGCCCGGCATCGACTTCCTCACGCCGTTCAATCCCACCCGTTTCGTCTCCGCCTCCATCGACGAGGTCACCAAGACCATCCTCGAGGCCGGCGCGCTGGTGATCCTGGTGGTGTTCCTGTTCCTGCAGTCCTGGCGCGCCACGCTGATCCCGGTGATCGCGGTGCCGGTATCGCTGATCGGCACCTTCGCCGGGCTGTGGCTGGCCGGTTTCTCCATCAATACGCTGACCCTGTTCGCCATGGTGCTGTCGATCGGCATCGTGGTGGACGACGCCATCGTGGTGCTGGAGAACGTCGAGCGGCTGATGCGCGAGCAGAACCTGTCGCCGTTCGCCGCCGCGGTGGAAGCGATGCACGAGGTGTCGGGCGCGGTGATCGCCATCGTGCTGGTGCTGTGCGCGGTGTTCGTGCCGGTGGCCTTCCTCGGCGGCCTGGCCGGGCAGCTGTATCGGCAGTTCGCGGTGACGGTGGCCATTGCGGTGGTCATCTCCGGCTTCACTGCGCTGACGCTGACGCCGACTCTGTGCGCCCTGTTGCTGCGCGACCCGACGCACGATTCGAAATGGTTCCGCTGGTTCAACAACTCGTTTGCCGCCACCACCCGCCGGTTCCTCAGCAGCGTCGACCAGGCGCTGCACTACCGGCTGCGCTCGCTGCTGATTTTCGCCGGCGTGATCGTGCTGGCGGTGGCGCTGTTCTGGCACATCCCCGGCAGCTTCGTGCCGCCGGAAGACCAGGGCTACCTGATGGGCAACGTGCAGCTGCCCGACGGCGCGACCCTGCAACGCACCGCCAAGGTCACCGCCCAGTTCCAGAAAATGCTGACCGGCTACCCGGACGTGGAATACGTCAACGTCCTGAACGGCAACGACATCATCGGCGGCGGCAGCAAGACCAATGCCGCCACCGTCTTCATCGTCATGAAACCCTGGAACCAGCGCGACACGGTCGCCGGGGATCTGGCCAAGGACATCAACGGCCAGGCGCGCGGAATCCGCAACGGCACCGTGATCGCCTTCAACCCTCCGGCCATCCGCGGTCTGGGCACCGCCGGCGGCTTCGAGCTCTACCTGCAATCACGCGCCAGCTCCGATCCGGCGCGCCTGGCGCAGGTACTGCGTGAATTCCAGGAGAATCTCGGAAAGCATCCGTTGCTGACCGGCATCAATACCTTCCTGCGCGCCGGCGTGCCGCAGCTGCGCGTCGAGGTCGACCGCGAGAAAGCCTTGGCGCTGGGCGTACCGGTGGAGCAGGTATTCGAGGCCCTGCAGAGCACGATGGGCTCACTGTACGTCAACGACTTCAACATCTATGGACGGACCTTCCGGGTGCAGATGCAGGCCGAAGCGCCGTTCCGCAACGATCCCGAGGACCTCGGCAAGATCTACGTGCGCTCGCAGCGCAGCGGCGAAATGATCCCGCTGAAGGCGCTGATGCAGGTTTCCGAAGTGGTCGGCCCCGAGCTGCTGGAGCGTTTCAACGGCTACGTGGCCGCGCGCATCGTCGGCAACGGCCGCGACGGCGTCAGCTCCGGCGACGCCATCCGGGCCGTCGAGGAAACCGCCGCCGCCACCCTGCCCGAAGGCTTCCAGATCGCCTGGACCGGCCAGGCGTACCAGGAAAAGAACACCGGCAGCTCCTCGGTGTTCGCGTTCGTGTTCGCCATCGTCATGGTGTTCCTGATCCTGGCGGCGCTGTACGGTCGCTGGCTGCTGCCGATCTCGGTGCTGCTGGCGGTGCCGTTCGCCGTGCTCGGCGCGCTGGTGTTCGTGGCGCTGCGCGGCATGGAGAACGACATCTACTTCCAGATCGGCCTGGTGGTGCTGATCGGCCTGGCGGCCAAGAACGCCATCCTGATCGTGGAATTCGCGCAGCACGGCTTCCTGGCCGGCAAGTCGGCGGTAGAGGCGGCCCGGGAAGCTGCGCGGCTGCGCTTCCGGCCCATCGTCATGACTTCGCTGGCGTTCGTGCTCGGCGTGATGCCGCTGGTGCTGGCAACCGGCGCCGGCGCCGCGGCGCGGCGCTCGATGGGCACCGGCGTGTTCGGCGGCATGATCGTCGCCACCTTCGTGGCGACGGTGTTCGTGCCCATGTTCTTCGTACTGGTGGCACGTCGCCACAAGCCTGCCCACAAGGCCGTGACCGCTCAACCGGCGGCGCAGGAAGGACAGTGACGCAGCAACATTCCGCTGGCGGGCCCGATGACCGCCCAATGTCTCCGACAGCGGTCCTCAGGCCGCGCCTCAACCGCAGCAGGCGCACGCTCCAGCTTGCGGCGCGGCGCGAACAGTTCATTGCCGCGGCCGAGAAACTGTTCCTGGAACGCGGCTTCGCCAAGACCAGCGTCAACGCCATCGTGCGCGAGGCCGGCGGCTCGCTCGCGACCCTGTACTCCGAGTTCGGCACCAAGGAGGCGTTGTTCGAATCCGTGGTGAGCCAGCGCGTCCGGCGCTTCTTCGTCGAGGAACGCGCCCGTCCACGGCCGCGCTCCGATGCGGAATCGGAGCTGCGGCAGCTCGCCACCCACATGCTCAAACGCATGCTGTCCGAAGACGGCCTGGCGGTCTACCGGCTGGTGATCCACGAAGCGCCGCGCTTTCCGGGAGTACGCAAGGCTTTCCTCGAAGCCGGAATGCGCAGCCTGCGCGAGCACACCGCCAGCTACCTGGCGAAGCTGGCCACCACGCATGCGCTGCGCATCGACGACTGCGCCCTGGCGGCAGGCCAGTTCATCTCGCTGGTGCAAGGACCCCTGGTACTGACCGCGGCGTGCGGTGGCGCGACCAATGCCCGCACGCGAGCCGATCATGTGCGGCGCGCCGTTCAAGCCTTTCTGAAGCTGTATCCGCCCCAGCAGATCTGACGGAAACCACCCGCGCCCGCTCACGGACGACGCTCGAGCGTGACGACGCGGGGCGGCGAATCGCCTCGCCCCACCATTGCACCGTGACGGACCGCGGCCGACAAGCCAGAATACGCGCCCTTCCCGATTCTGCCGTTGCCGATGCCCCTGCTGACCCTGCGCAATGCCGAGCTCGCCTATGGCCTGCATCCCCTGCTGGATCGCGCCAATCTCGCCGTACAGGACGGCGAGCGCATCGGCCTGATCGGCCGCAACGGCACCGGCAAATCGACGCTGCTCAAGGTCATCGCGCGGCTGACGCCGCTGGACGAGGCCGAGCTGGCGACGCAGGACGGCGTGCGCATCGTGATGGTCGAGCAGGAGCCCGACCTGCCACCGAGCGCCTCGGTAC
>JBDHQY010000369.1:0-3479 GCA_039807315.1 Steroidobacter sp.
TAGCGCCGCGCCGGGCTTGGTAATTCTCCCGCGCGCCGTATCCATCGCGCCGCTCACCAGCGACAACAGCTTGTCGCGCAGCGCGGGCGAACGCAGCGCCAGCCGCCCGTGAATAACCGCCAGTTCCGCGTTTTCGCGCAGAAGGCGTTCCGCCATGCCGCTCGCGTGGATGATGCGGCCAGTGCCGTCCACCATGAGCACGCCGGTATCCAGACGATCGAGTGCCTGCAGGGTCGCCGCATGCTGGCAGGAGACTGCCGCCAAGCGTTGCGCGAGCCGTAGCGCCCGTTGCAAATGCGGCAGGACGAGCGCGGCCTGTCGTCGCTCCGGTGCCGTATAGGCTCCGGCCTCGCGCGGGCGGTGGATGCCGAGCACACCAATCGCCGCGTCCGCTGCCGGGAATACGGCTCCCAGCATGTGATGAATGCCGAGGTGTCGCAGCCATTCCTGGTAGAAGCCGCTGCGTGCCTGTTCCTCGCGCGTCACCAGGTCCTCGTCGGTGATGACGCGCGACATGCCGTAGGCGACCGAGCGCTCCACCCATAAATCCCGGCGATGCCAGTCGTCGGCCCAGGCCTGCTCGCGCTCGGACACCATGAGATTGCCCGTGCATTCCAGCAGGTTCACCTTCGAGCCGTCGCCATGCAGCTTGAGAACGGCGCTGGTCGAACCGAAGGTTTCCGCGATGCGCGTGGCGGTTCCGGACCACAGGGCGTCATCTATCGCCGCATCGTAAAGGCGAGCGATCAACTCCGTCACGCGGGACGATTCATGGAGTTCTTCGGATGCCATGCTCGTGTAACGCCCCCTGCATTCGATATCGGTGCTCAGCTTTGTCGCGCCAATAAACCTGGCCTAACAGTGCCGCGTGACGACATGGCTGCCGCGTCTCGAATCTCCCCTATCTGGGGGACGAATGCCCACCCGCGTCGCCTCAACCATAACGGCAGGGATCTTCACGCGCGCCGCTGTCATGAGCAAGGTCTACCGAAACTGTAGCCAGCGAAGATCACGGGAATTGTCAACCACAAGGGGATGATATGGAACTAACGACACTCAGCGGGGCCGTCAGCGGCATCCGCCATTCCACCGAAACGCGCGGTACGGTGGGCCGCAACGGCGGCTCGGTGAAGACCGGCCAGGTCATCGCCTTCCGTGTGGGCGAGCGTTCCGCTCAAATCAAACTGGCCGATGTGCCGGATATCCGCGATGGGGACGAAGTCACACTGGCCGGTCGCGAGAAGAACGGCGTGTTCAAGGCGCTGGCGCTACGCAATGACAAGACACGGGCTGTCTATAGCATCCCCACGACCGTCGGTTATTTGATGGGCGCGACGCTGGTCGCGCTTGGCATCATGACCTTGGTCATCTTGATCGGTGTGGTGTTTATAGCAGGTGGTCTGTGGACGCTTTACGAAGCGTACGGCTATACGCGTGCTGCCAACATGCTGAGGGTTTGAGCGTTCGCTACAGACCGTCGAACGTCGAGCGCACGGCGGCGATGCAGAACGGCGGCACCAGCGTCGAGTGATAGGCCTCGGCGACAGCGCTCGCGCCACCATCATCCGCCCCGCCCGCGACTGCGGCGGCCGCGATCAAATCCTTGAAGGCGGCGAATCCGGTTTTCAGCTCATCGAACGGATCGCCGTCGGTTTTCGCGGAATCGACGTCGAGAACGGTGACTGGCGGATTGCCGCCGGACGCCGCCCAGTAACCCTGCAGCAGCTGCGTGTTGAGGAAGAACACGGTCGGATCCTGGCTGCCGGCGCACAACAGCATCGGCGAGGCGGGTGTCCAGTTGCGCAAGTCGTTGGCCTTGAACGCTCGGCGCAAGGTGTTTGCCGGTGCCGTCGCGGGGGCACCGGTAGTCGTCGTCGGCCAGCCGCCGTCGGGATTGGCCAGCGCGTCGTCGAGATAGGCCAGCCGATAGCCGTTGGTGACCAGATTGTCCGGGCCGAAGCCGGCGGCGAAGATCGGTGCCAGAGCGGCGGGCTCGGTCGCCGGCGTGTTGGCGGCAAAGGCGGGATCGGGCGGCGTGCCGCTGAACAGCTGGTCGTGGGGCAGCTTGCCCTGCTCGAACAGAGCGCTGCGCGGCAGCGTGGTCGGCAGTAGCGTGTCGATGCCGGTGGCGTACCGCGCTTCGAAAATATCCGTGGGGGCGGCGTAGATGTCGCCGTAGGCGTGCTGATAGCCGGCGATCGCGAACGTGAACACCAGCGGCGCGCTGGCATTCACCTGTCCGAAGAAGACCGCGTCGCCGAAGGCGGCGAGGGCGTACGGCCAGGACATCGGCCCGGAGGCGGTTACCGTCATTGCCGCTTCCTGCATGGCGCGGTGCGTGGCCATCGCCACGTGGCCGCCCTGCGAATAACCGGTGATGAAAAGCTTGCCGTTGTCGCTCGTGCCCGCAGCCAGCTGCGTCGGCAGCGCGCTGCGCGCGGCTGTCAGAGCATCGATCATTTCGCTCGACGACTGTTCGGCGTTGAGATAGGGATGATACTGCAGCGTCGAAGTGTCGTAGCCCGCGTAGTTGGGGGCTACCACGATGTAGCCGTGGGCGGCGAACACGGCGGCGATGATCAGTCCTTCCGCATTCGCGGTGTCGTCCAGGTTGGCGATGTTGAAGTCGCGATCGGTGGTCGTGCCGTGCGCGTACAGCAGTATCGGGCGCGGCCCTTCGCAGGCGTCAGACGGACCGTTCGGCACCATCAGCGCGCCCGATGCCGTGGTGGCTCCACCGCCGGCATCGACGGTGTGGTACTGGATCTGATGCACGTCGATCGAGCATTCGGCCTCACCGAACAGCGCCAGGACCTGCTTCACTTCGTCGCTGCCGCCGGCGAGCTTCGCCAACAGGTCCGTCGTAGTGACCGTGCTCAGATGCGTGGGAGGGTTTTGTAGCAGCGTGCCGCGCTGGGGCGGCGGAGTCTCCGGGGGGCCTCCCGAGCCGTCGTCGTCATCATTGCCGGAATGACAGCCGGCGAGCAGCGCCGCCAGCAGCATGGCCGCAACCAGCTTTCGTCTATCGTTATAGGACATTCGCCGACCTCTCGCGCCCGTCAAGCAGGCATGGACCCGCAACTCACCCTTGGATAACTCACCGGCTGGACGTGCGGTTCACTGCCGACGCAACTTCCTGGTCCGCCGGTCCATACCGGCGGGCGGGGCTTGACGGGTATTTTCTGCCTCGGCATTCTCTGCCTAGGCAATTATTGTCCAGGCAGCCACAGTCCCGGGTCCGATGAGTCCGAAGCATTACGACGTCGAGACGTTCAGGTCGGCGCGCAGCGTCGGCTACCTGTTGAAGCTGTCGCATTCGCTGATGCATGCGGCGGGCGCGGCCGCATTTGCCGGGCACGAACTGAGCTTCATGCAATGGCTGGCGCTGGTGAAGCTGCGCGAAGGCACCGGGACCACCGCCAGTGGCCTGTGCCGGCTGATGCATCACGACACCGGCGCTTTCACCCGGTTGCTCGACC
>JBDHQY010000370.1:0-3474 GCA_039807315.1 Steroidobacter sp.
CCGGCAGCGACGCTTCGGGCGGACCCCGGATCAGGTCGAGTCGCGCTGATGCTCAGACAACGCATCATCACGGCCCTGCTGCTGGCGCCGCTGGTGCTGGCGGTGATCCTGTGGGTGCCGCACCAGTTCACGACCGGCGTGCTGGCGCTGCTGGTACTGGCGGGCGCTTGGGAGTGGGCGGCGTTCACACGCCTGTCCACGCCGTCGCTGCGCGCGTTCTATGTGATTGCCGTGGCGGCCGTGATCGGTGTGCTCTGGTTCATGGGCATCGAGCAGCAGTCCCTGGACAAGGTACTGTATGCCGCGCTCATCTGGTGGTTGCTGGCGCTGCTTTGGGTAGTGTTTTTCCCGGCGCGCAGGAGCCGTTCGCTGGCCGCCATCGCCGGCTTCTTCGTCTTGATTCCAGCATGGCTGGCGCTGGTACGGTTGCACGAGCGCGCGCCGCAATTGGTGCTGTTCCTGCTGTTGCTGGTCGTCGCAGCCGATGTCGGCGCCTATTTTGCCGGCCGGCGCTACGGTCGCCACAAGCTCGCGCCGCAGGTCAGCCCCGGCAAGACCTGGGAAGGTGTATATGGCGGACTGGCGGCCGCCGCGGTGATGACCACCGTCGGGGTCTATTGGTTCGGCGCGAACGCCCTGCCGTTCTTCGCCTTGTGCACGGCGGCGGTGCTGGCCTCGATCGTCGGCGACCTGACCGAGAGCCTGTTCAAGCGTCATGCCGGGCTCAAGGACAGCGGCAGCGTGCTGCCGGGTCACGGCGGCGTGCTCGACCGGGTCGACAGCGTCACCGCCGCGGCACCGGTCTTCCTGATCAGTCTCGAGCGATTGGGAATGTTTTCATGACGGCGTTCGTGACTTCCGCCCCGGCCCGTCTGCGGGTCGCCGTGCTGGGCTCGACCGGCAGCATCGGCCTGAGCACGCTGGACGTGCTGGCGCGCCACCCGGACCGCTTCGAAATCGTCGCCTTGACCGCTCACGGCAACGTAGCGCGGCTGCGCGAGCAATGCCTGACGCATCGGCCCGCGTTCGCCGTGCTGGGCTCGGAGCACAACGCTGCGCAGTTGCAGGCCGAGCTGCAGCAGGCTGGCGCGACCACGCAGGTGCTGTCCGGTGAGGCAGCGCTGTGCACCATTGCCGCGCATCCGCGAGTCGATGCCGTCATGGCTGCCATCGTCGGCGCCGCCGGCCTGGGATCCAGTCTGGCGGCGGCGCGGGCCGGCAAGCGCATCCTGCTGGCGAACAAGGAAGCGCTGGTGATGTCGGGCCCATTGTTCATGCAGGCGGTGTGCGAGGGCGGGGCGACCCTGGTGCCGGTGGACAGCGAGCACAATGCGATCTTCCAATGCCTGGCCGGCCAGGACGCGACGCAGCCCGGTGCGCTGCACCCGCGGGCCGGTGTGCGACGCATACTGCTGACGGCCTCAGGCGGTCCCTTCCTGCGAACTTCGCCCGAGGCGCTGCGCAAGGTGACGCCGGAGCAGGCCTGTGCGCACCCGCGCTGGGTGATGGGACGCAAGATCTCGGTGGATTCGGCCACGCTGATGAACAAGGGCCTGGAACTGATCGAAGCCTGCCTGCTGTTCGCTCTGCCGCCGTCGCAGGTCGAGGTGGTGGTGCATCCGCAGAGCCTGGTGCATTCGCTGGTGGAATACTGCGACGGCTCGATGCTGGCGCAGCTCGGCAACCCCGACATGCGCACGCCGATCGCGCAGGCGCTGGGCTGGCCGGAGCGCATCGCCTCCGGTGTAGAATCCCTCGACATCATCCGGGCCGGCCGGCTGGAATTCGAAGCCCCGGACCTGGAACGATTTCCGTGCCTGCGGCTGGCGCGGCAGGCGGCGGAAGCGGGAGGCACCGCGCCGGCCGTGCTGAACGCCGCCAACGAAATCGCCGTGAGTGCTTTTCTCGACGGCCGGCTGGCCTTCGTGGCGATTCCGCGGGTCATCGATGAGGTACTGTCGCGGCACAGCGCGCGTTCAGCCACCTCGCTGCAGGATGTGACGACGGCTGACGCATGGGCGCGCCTGCAGGCGCAGGCCGTGGTGTCGGGTACTGCGGCCTCGGCCGCGGGAGTGTGTGCATGATCTCAACCGACAGTCCGGGCGAAATTCTCACCGCCATCCTCGCCTTCGTGGTGGCGATAGGCATCCTAGTGGCCGTGCACGAGTTCGGGCATTACTGGGTGGCGCGGCGCCTGGGAATCCGCGTGCTGCGGTTCTCCGTAGGTTTCGGCAAGCCGCTGTGGCGACGCGTGGCGGGTGCAGACCAGGTCGAGTACGTCATCGCCGCGATCCCGCTGGGCGGCTACGTCAAGCTGCTGGACGAGCGCGAAGGCAATGTCCCGCCCAGCGAGGCGCCGCGCGCCTTCAATCGTCAGCCGGTGTGGAAACGCATCGCAGTGCTGCTGGCCGGTCCGGCGTTCAATCTGATTTTCGCGGTCGCCGCCTACTGGGTGTTGTTCGCCGCCGGCGTGCCGGCGCTCAAGCCGGTCGTCGGTGACGTGGCGCCGGATTCGATCGCCGCGCGTGCCGGCCTCAAGTACGAGGACCTGATCCTGAGCATCGGCGGCAAGCCCGTGCCCACGCTGGAAGCGGCCCTGCTCGGCACCCTCGACGACCTGATCGACGACGGCGACATCTCGATGCGCGTGCGCGGCGCCGACGGCGCTGAGCGCGAGCTCACGATGCACACCGGCGAGCAGCGTCGCTCGCTGACCCAGGCGGACACCATGCTCGCGGGCCTGGGCTTCGATTTCTGGCGGCCGCGTCTGCCAGCGGTGGTCGGCAGCATCGTCGAGGGCAGCGCGGCGGCACAGGCCGGCCTCAAGACGGGCGATCGGATTCTCGAGTTCGACGGCCAGCCGGTCAGCGACTTCTCGCAACTGGTGCGACTGGTGACGCCGAGCGGCAATCGCACGGTGAACCTGACGGTATTGCGCGACGGTGCCACGCTGCAGCTGCCGATCACGGTGGGCGAGGAGGTCATCGGCGGCCAGAAGATCGGACGCCTGGGCGTGGGGCCCAGCGGTGAGCCGCTGCCGAGCGGCATCAAGCCCGACGACATGCTCACGGTGCAGAAATACGGCCTGCTGGCGGCGGCGGGCGCGGCAGCGACCAAGACCTGGGACACCTCGGTCTTCACGCTGCGCATCGTCGGCCGCATCGTCATCGGCGATGTCTCCTTCAAGAACCTGTCCGGTCCGATCAGCATCGCCGAGACCACCGGCTTCGCGGTGCGGCAGGGCTGGCGCACCTTCCTGAGCACGCTGGCGCTGATCAGCATCAGCCTGGGCGTGCTCAACCTGCTGCCCATTCCCATCCTGGACGGCGGCCAGGTGGTCTATCAGTTGGTGGAACTGGTGAAGGGCGGGCCGGTCTCAGAGCGAGCACAGCTGTTCGGCCAGCAGATCGGCATCGCCATGCTGATCCTGATGATGACCCTGGCTTTCTATAACGACATTGCCCGACACCTGAC
>JBDHQY010000371.1:0-3471 GCA_039807315.1 Steroidobacter sp.
CAGCAGCGGCGCGACACAGTCGCGGATCAGGTGCCAATCGGTGTTGGTGATGAAAGTGCGTTGCAGCAGCGAATGATGATGGGTCTCCTTGACCACCAGATCCGCCGCAGCGTTCTGCAGGTGAGCCAGCAGCCCTTCGTGCAGGCGCTCGGCGTAGTCGCATTCGGTCGTGACATCGACGCCGCGCTCCCGGATCGGTTGCGCCAGCGACTCGAGAAAAGGCTTCAGATTGACGGTGAGAAGCCGCGACGGATCGCGGGCCCGCTCCGCCATCAGGCGCATCTCACGGGCTGCTCGCGTGTCACAGACATAGAGCTCGAGCCGTGCGTCGATCCTCTCCGCCAGCGCTGCGGCCTTCTCCACGGCCGGGTGCGCAGCGGCGGTCGGATCGACGATGGCGAGAATGTTGCGCACTTTCTGCATGGCTGCTGTCCCTTTTTCGAGTGTTCCGCGCCCGGGCCGGCACGAGGATCGGTGAATCCGCGTAAGGCGTTCGCGCAAGCCGCGAATCAGTGCATGGTGCTGAGCTCGTCGATCGCCGCGAGCAGCTCCTTGGTATCCACCGGCTTGCCCAGGAAGCGTGCGTTCGGCACCGAGTCGGCCACCGAGCGCAGCACCGAGGGCAGATCTCCGGTGAGAATGATGCCGGGAACGTCGACGCCGGCCAGTCGGCGCGCGTCGGCGAGCACGTCCAGCCCGGTATGCGCATCGAGGTGATAGTCGGCGACCACGATGTCCTGCGGCCGGATCGATGCCAGCAGGCCGCGCGCCTGCGTCAGCGAGGCGGCGCTGAGCGTCTCGAACCCCTCCAGCTTCAGGAACAGCTCGGTGGCGACGCGCACGCCCTCGTTGTCCTCCACCAGGAAAATGCGGCCTTGCCGCGGGCGCTCGCCGGTCGCCACCGCGATATTCGCCACCGCAGCCGCGACACGCGTCGCACTGAAGGAGCGCGGCGGAACCCGGATCAGCACCTGCGTGCCCTGATGCAGCTGCGAGGCGATCCTGACCTCGAATCCCAGCAGCTGCGACACCTGCTTGACGATCGCCAGTCCCAGTCCGACGCCGACCCGCTTGGCGCCGTGCGTGTCGACCTGGTAGTACTCGTCGAAGATGCGCTCCAGCTTGTCGTCCGGAATGCCGATGCCGGTATCGCTGACCGAGATCTCCAGCCAGCCGTCGTCGGCGATGCGGGCCGCGACCCGGACCGAGCCGGCGTCGGTGTACTTGAGCGCGTTGCCCAGCAGATTCTGCAGCAGCTGATAGAACAGCATGTGATCGGTGGACAGGGTCACCTGCACGGGATCGAGCTGCAGCTGCAGCCCGCGCGCCCGTGCGCTCGATTCGAATTCGCGGCGCAGTTCCTCGAACACCTGCGGCAACGGCAGATCGACGCACCTCGGCTCGATGGCGCCGGACTCCAGGCGACTGATGTCGAGCAGCGCGTTGAGCAGCCGGATGGTGCTCTCGATGGCCAGCTCCTGCTGCCGCAGCAGCGCGGTCAGCTCGGGCTCGCCGGCGAGCTTGCCCATCGAGGCGTTGAGCATGCGAATGGTCTGCAACGGCTGGCGCAGGTCGTGGCTGGCGGTGGCCAGGAAGCGGCTCTTGGCGCGATTGGCGCGCTCGGCCTCCTCGCGCGCGGCGATCAATGCCTCGTTGATGCGGCTGCGTTCGGTGTTGTCGCGGATCGCCGCCGCGACGAACAGGCGATCGGCGATCTTGAAGGGCGCGAGGCGAATGCCCGCAGCGAACTCGCCGCCATCGGCACGCAACGCGACCAGGCCGGCGATCGTCACGCCCATCTCGCGATTGCGCGGCTCGCGCATGTAGCCGGCGATGTGCTGTCCATGGCGGCTGCGCAGCCGTTCCGGCACCAGCACGTCGAGCGGCTGGCCGAGCAGTTCCTCGGGCCGATAGCCCAGCAGCTCGGTGACCGTGTCGTTGGCGAAGCGGATCCGGCTCCGGTCATCGATCACGATCAGAGCATCGGGAGAGGATCGCAGCAGGTGCTGCGTGATCTCTGCCAGTTCATCCATCGCTTGAGAATTACCCTGTGGGGGGCCGCGGCAGAGCGAGCGTTTGGCCGCCTCGCAAGCCTAGCATAATATGCCGGCGCTCTAAGGGACTCAGCGTAGCGGACTGCGGGGTTTCGCGGCTGTGCCGGCGGGGCCGATGCGGCACTCTGCGCGACGGAGTCGGATAGCCGAAGGCTGCAATGCGGGAAATGACAGCACACTGGAACCAAGACGCCGATATGGGCAGCGACACACGCGCACCCGAGGCGTCGCAGGTGCTGCTCGAGCAGCTCATGACCATTGCGCGCGCCTCGGTTCTCGAGGAGATGGCCAGCGGCATTGCGCACGAGTTCAACCAGCCGCTGGGCGCCATCGTCACCTTCGCACAGACCGGCGAGCGCATGCTGGACCGGCCCGAGCCCATGGTCGCCGCCGCAAAGGAAGTGCTGCAGCTGATCGCCAAGGAGGCGCTCGGCGCGAGCGACGGCATCAAGCGCGTGCGACGACTTTTCTATCAGGACATCCCGAGCCGGACGCCCACCTCGATGCGCGAAGTGGTGCAGGAGCTGTCGCCGGTGCTGGAACTGCTGGCGCTGCGCACCCGCGGCGGGCTGAATGTCGAAATCGCCGCGGAGCTGCCGGAAGTGGCCATCGACCGGCGGCGCATCCAGCATGTGCTGTTCACCCTGGTGCAGAACGCATTCGAGGCGGGCACGCCGGGCCGGCCGGGACCCGCGGTGCGCATCGCGGTCAGCGCCGACCGCTACGCGGTCGAGGTTTCGGTGATCGATTCCGGCACCGGCATCGCCGCGGAGCATCGTCCGCAGATCTTCCATCCCTTCTTCACCACCAAGCCGCAGGGCACCGGCCTGGGATTGGCGTCGACCCGTGCCATCGTCGAAGCCCACGAAGGCACCCTGGGTTTCGAGGATGCCGCCGGCGGCGGCACCCGTTTCTGGTTCCGCCTGCCCGCCATCGAGGCGCCGCGACGCAATGGTCATGAGTGAAGCGGACAAGGCCCGCAGGGCCAAGACCCCGACCATCTATGTCGTGGACGACGACGACAGCATGCGCCAGGCCGTGGCGCTGCTGCTGCGCACTGTCGGCTATACGCCGGTGGTGTATGCGCGGCCGGCGGAATTCCTCGCCAAATACGACCCCGAGCAGCACGGCTGCCTGGTGCTCGACATCCGCATGCCGGAGATGAGCGGGCTGGAAGTGCAGCAGCAGCTCAATCGCGCCGGTTCGCTGCTGCCGGTCATTTTCATCACCGGCCATGGCGACATCCCCATGGCGGTACAGGCGATGAAGGACGGCGCCTACGATTTCCTCACCAAGCCCTTCCGCGACCAGGACCTGCTCGACCGCATCAACAGCGCTCTCAAGCAGGACGCCGAGAACCGCGCCGCGGTCGAGCGCCTGGCGGATCTGAAGCGGCGCGAAGAATCGCTCACACCGC
>JBDHQY010000372.1:0-3463 GCA_039807315.1 Steroidobacter sp.
TGATCGCCGCTTCCTCCTCGTCGTTGCCGAGCTGCTGCATCAGCGGGATCAGCTCGCGCGCCACGTACGGGAAGGTGACGAACATGGTGGCCAGCACGATCCCCGGCAGCGCGAAAATGATGCTGATGTCGTGCTCCTGCAGCCACAGGCCGAACCAGCCCTGCATGCCGAACAGCAGCACGTAGATCAGGCCCGAGATCACCGGCGACACCGCGATCGGCAGGTCGATCAGCGTGATCAGGATGCTCTTGCCCTTGAACTCGAACTTGGCGATGGCCCAGGCCGCAGCGACGCCGAACACCGTGTTGGTGGGCACCACGATCGCCGCGGTGAACAGCGTCAGCCGGATCGCCGCCAGCGTGTCGGCGTCGAGGAAGCTCTGGAAGTAGAGCTTGTAGCCCTTGGCCAGCGCCGATGCGAATACCGTGGCCAGCGGCGCGAACAGCAGCGCCGCCAGGAACAGCAACGAGATGCCGATGAACGCGCCCTTGATGAGCGAGCTCGTGAACGAGTCGCGTCCCGGTCGGCTGGCCAGTTCCGCCAGTAGCGCCTTGGAAGGTCCGCCGGCCATTTAACGTCCCGCCGCCACCAGCCGGCGGCGCCCCCAGGTCTGCAACAGGTTGATCGACAGCAACATCACGAACGAGATCACCAGCATCAGAAAGCCGATCGCGGCGGCGCCGGCGTAGTCGAACTGCTCCAGCTTGATGACGATGAGCAGCGGCGCGATCTCGGTTTTCATCGGCAGGTTGCCGGCGATGAAGATCACCGAGCCGTACTCGCCCACGCCGCGCGCGAACGCCATCGTGAAGCCCGTCAGCAATGCCGGCAGCACCGTCGGCAGGATGATGCGCCGGAAGATGGTGAAGCGGCCTGCACCCAGCGTTTCCGCCGCGTCTTCCAGGTCGCGCTGCACTTCGATCAGCGCCGGCTGGATCGAGCGCACCACGAACGGCAGTCCGATCAGCGTCAACGCCACCACCACGCCGATCCAGGTATAGGCGACCTTGATGCCGAACGGCGCCAGATGCTGGCCGATCCAGCCGTTCTGGGCGAACACCGCCGTCAGCGCGATGCCCGACACCGCCGTGGGCAGCGCGAACGGCATGTCGATCAGCGCGTCGATCAGCTTGCGGCCGGGAAATTCGTAGCGCACCAGCGTCCAGGCGATCACGAAACCGAACACGCTGTTGATGAGCGCGGCCAGGAACGATGCGCCGAAGCTGAGCCGGAACGAGGCCAGCACGCGCGGATCGAACAACACGCCGAGAAAATCGCGCCAGCCCATGCTGGCGGTCTTCATCACCAGCGCGGTCAGCGGGATCAGCACCAGCGCGCACAGAAAGAACGTCGAGAAACCGAGCGTCAGGCCGAAGCCGGGCAGAATCGAGGGCTGGCGCAGGCTGGAATTCATGCTCACTGCGCCCGCTCCACGCTGTAGATGCGATCGAACATGGCGCCGTCGGCAAAGTGCCGGGCGTGCACCTGGTTCCAGCCGCCGAAGACCTCGTTCACGGTGAACAGGGTCACCGGCGGGAACTGCTCGGAGTAGCGCGCCAGGATCTGCTGCTTGCGCGGGCGGAAATAGTGTTTCGCGGCAATCTCCTGCCCGGCGTCGGAGTACAGCTGCTGCAAGTAGGCTTCGGCGACTTGGCGCGTGCCGCGGCGATCGACCACCGTATCGACCACGGCGACCGGCGGTTCCGCCAGGATGGTCACGGAAGGCATGACGATCTCGACGGTGCCCGGCTCCAGGGCCTTTTGCGCGAGCAGCGCTTCGTTCTCCCAGGAAATCAGCACGTCGCCGATCTGACGCTGCACGAAAGTATTCGTTGCGGCACGCGCGCCGCTGTCGAGCACCGGCGTGTGCTTGAACAGTGCGGTGACGAACTGCTCCGCCGATACCTGCGCCTGTTCGACCTGCGCCGCCGCTGCCGGATCGTCCAGCTTCGACCAGTCGCCGCCCAGACTGCGATGCAGCTCGTAGCCCCAGGCGGCCAGGTAATTCCAGCGCGCGCCGCCCGAAGTCTTGGGGTTCGGCGTCACGACGGTGACGCCTTCCTTGATCAGATCGGGCCAGTCGCGAATCTGCTTCGGGTTGCCGGCACGCACCAGGAACACGATGGTCGAGGTGTACGGCGCGCTGTTGTCGGGAAAGCGCGTCTGCCAGTTCGCCCCCAGGCGCTTGCCCTTGCTCTGGATCGAATCCACGTCGTAGGCGAGCGCCAGCGTCACCACGTCCGCGGCTAGGCCGTCGATGACCGCGCGCGCCTGACTGCCCGAGCCGCCGTGCGACTGTTTGACCGTCACCTTCTGGCCGGTCTGGGCCTGCCACTCGCGCGCGAAGTACTCATTGAAATCCCGATACAGCTCGCGGGTCGGATCGTAGCTGACGTTGAGCAACGTGACCTTGCCGTCCTGGTCCTTGCCCACGCCGCAGGCGGACAGCAGCGTCAGCAGGCCGGCCACGGCCAGCAACCGCAGCCGGCGATTCATTGTGGTTGTCATCGCTCGCATCTTCGGCCTCACGCAGCCGCCGGGCGGTACACGATCATCATTGGGTAGGCCGCCGGCGCGGCGAGCAGCGCGGCAAAACGGCCGCGCAGATCGGCCAGATCCGAGATGCCCAGAATCAGCATCTGCTCGGCAGCTTCGCTCAACTGGCGCTGCAACTCGTCCGCGGCCGCGCCGAAGCGTAGCTCCGTGCGCATTTCCAGCCCATGCACCGCCTGCGCTTCGGATCGGGCATCGAGCAGCGTGCGCATGCCGAGCGGCCGCTGCGAATCCTCGCTGCCCTCGGGCAGGATGCCGACGTACACGGCTTCCGCCGCGACATGCCGCAACAGGCTGGCCGCCACGGCCAGAGTCGGACGGCGCGCCAGGTCGTCGGCCCAGTGGATCAGCACCCGCTGCGGCGCACCGACCTGCGCCGGCAACACCAGCACCTCGGCCGCGCCATTGCGCAACAGCCACTCGACCTGCGACGCGACATTGGGCTGCGGCGCAATCACCGCGACCCCCGAGATCGGTGCGCTCACCTGCTCGTCGAAACCGTTCGCCAACGATTTCTCGACGCGAGTGGCGATGCGCGTCTTCATGCGGGTCGCCAGCTCGCTCAGCAGCGGATGACCCGCAAGCCGTTCGGCGGCAGCCGGTTCGGCAGCGCAGGCGGTATAGCTCGACAGCGGCGTCGGCAGCACGTGGATGCGTCGCACGCCGAGCGCGACGGTCTGCCCGATCGCCACCGGAAATCCACGCTGTTCGTACTGAGTACGCGTAACGTCGAGAAGCGCCGAAGCGGCTGTCGGAGCGGCTGATTTCGCCAACTGCGCATCGGCATTGGTCAGTCGTATCCGCAGCCGCTCCAGGGCGCCGGTGAACACCATCTCCTCGACCACGCCCTGCGCCATGTAGTTGACCCGCAGATTGTCGCGGGTGGGCGCCAGCTCGATTTCCTCCGGCC
>JBDHQY010000373.1:0-3461 GCA_039807315.1 Steroidobacter sp.
GATGGGCTTGAGCAGGCGCAGGGCCCAGCCCACCAGCGGAATCCAGGTCAGCTCGCGCTTCAGCACCCAGGACTGGGGTGGAAATATGCCGGCCTGCGCGATGGTTTCCCAGGCGGACGAATGCTTCCACATGGAAATGTGAGCGCCGGGCAGGATGTTCTCCCGGCCTTCGACGGTATAGCTCAGGCCGCAAAGAGCCTTCAGCATCCACATCTGGCTGTGCGACCAGCCGCGGGCGATGGCGTACAGCCGTTGATTGGGCAACCAGAATAGGAGCAGCACCACGATGGCGTAGAACAGCGTTCCCAGGAACAGCCAGGTCGTGTACAGCAGCGAACGCAGTAGTTGCACGCGGCCTCCGGTCGAGCGCTAGCCGGGCAGTCGGGACAGATCCGCAATCTGCAGGAACACTCCTCGCAAGCGTGTCAGCAGCGCCAGCCGGTTTGCCCGCAGCTCGGCATCCTCGGCCATCACCATCACCGAGTCGAAGAACCGGTCGATGTCCTCGCGCAGGCCCGCGAGATGGGCGAGCGCGGCGGAGTATTCGCGGCGTGCGAGCAAGGGGTTCACGGCCCGCTCGATCGAGATGACGTGCTGGAACAGCTGCTGTTCCGCCGGATCCTGCAGGCGCTCGGCATCCACCGCGCCGGACATGTTCGCAGCATCGGTGTCGGCCTCGGCCGAACGGGCCTCGCCCTGCACCTTGCGCAGGATGTTGGCGATACGCTTGTTCGCGCCGGACAGGCTTACGGCTTCCGGCAGCGCCAGGAAGGACTCGAGGGCGCGCAGCCGCAAATCGATGTCCAGCGGCGAGAGCGGCCGGCTGGCCAGCACCGCATCGAACATTTCCGTGGTGATGCGACGGTCTGGGGTGGTCTCTAGGTACGAGCTGCGCAGCCGCTCCATCAAGTAGCTCCAGATCTCGTCCACTGTGTCTGCCGGTGCGGATACCGGCTGCAGCGACACGGCGATCTCGAGCAACTGTCGCAGATCGAGCTCGAGCGCGCGCTCGATGCCGATGCGCAGCACGCCGAGCGCTGCCCGACGCAGTCCGAAGGGATCGCGTGCGCCGGTGGGTTTCTGGCCGATGCTGAAGATGCCGGTGATGGTGTCGAGCTTGTCGGCGATCGACAGCGCGATTCCGGTTCGGGTCCGTGGCAGCTGATCGCCCGAGAAGCGCGGCCAGTACTGTTCCTCGAGCGCGGTTGCCACGTCGGCGGATTCGCCGTCGTGCTGGGCATAGTAGCGTCCCATCAATCCCTGCAATTCGGGGAACTCGCCGACCATCGCAGTCAGCAGATCGCACTTGCATAGCTCCGCGGCGCGCCGCGCGGCGGTGATGTCGCCGCCGGTAACTTCCGCGATGCGCGTGGCCAGCGTTGCGACGCGCGTGCTCTTGTCGAACAGCGAGCCGAGCTTGTTCTGGAAGGTAACCGTCTTCAAGGATTCGCAATGCGCGTCGAGGCGCTGCTTGCGATCGGTTTCCCAGAAGAAGGCGGCATCCGCCAGACGCGGACGCACTACGCGCTCGTTGCCGTCACGCACCTTCTCCGGGTCGCGGCTCTCGATTTTGGCGACGGTGATGAATGAATCGATTAGCCGGCCGTCGGTGTCGCGTACCGGAAAATAGCGCTGATGCTCCTGCATGGCCGCGATCAGCACTTCCTGCGGCAGGCTCAGGAAACGCGCTTCGAACCGGCCGGCCAGCGGCACCGGCCATTCGACCAGGGCAGTGACTTCGTCGAGCAAGGCAGGCTCGATCACCGCGGCTCCGCCCAGCGATGTTGCAATGCTGGTGACGCCCGCACGGATGGACTCGCGGCGCTGAGTCACGTCAGCCACGACATGGCCCTTGTCGCGCAGAGCTTCGACGTACTTCGCCGGGCTGGAAATGGCGATGTCGCGAGGCGCGTGGAAACGATGGCCACGCGAATGCCTGCCGGCCGCGATGCCCAGAATGCTCGTAGCCACCACGCTCGATCCGAACAGCATCACGACCCAGTGCACCGGACGGACGAATTCCTGCTCGCCGGCTCCCCAGCGCATGCGCCGTGCGATCGGCAGCTCGTTCAGCGCCTGGGTCACGATTCCAGGCAGCAGCGTCGTGGTCGCCTCGCCCGGCTTTACGCCCGCATACTGAAGGACCTTGCCCTTGGGACCATCGACCTGTTGCAACTGCTCGAGCGTCACGCCGCAGGACGCCGCAAAACCCAGCGCCGCGCGCGTTGGCTGACCGCTTGCGTCGAAAGCGTTGGCCACAGCCGGCCCTTGGCGCTTGATGTCCTGATTGGGCTGATGGTCGGCCACGGCAACGACGCGAACCGCGAGCCGGCGCGGCGTGGCAAACCATTCGACCTGCCCGTGCTTCACGCCGGCCGCGTCCAGTCCCCGCTCCACCCCCTGCGCGAAAGCCTGCGCCAGGGTGAACAGGGATTTGGGCGGCAATTCCTCGGTGCCGATCTCGACCAGAAAATCGCGCTTGCTCATCTGCTTTAAGCTCCGGCAGCGGCGCGGGTGAGCATCGGAAAGCCGAGCGCCTCGCGGGACTTGTAATAGGTTTCGGCGACGCTCTTGGCCAGTGCGCGGACCCGCAGGATGTAGCCCTGGCGCTCGGTCACGGAGATCGCCTTGCGCGCGTCGAGCAGATTGAAGGTGTGCGAGGTCTTGAGCATCTGCTCGTAGGCGGGCAGCGCCAAACCGTGCTCCAGCAGCGACCGGCAAGCCGCTTCGTGTTCCTGGAAATGCCGGAACAGCATCGAGGTGTCGGCCAGCTCGAAGTTGTACCTGGACTGCTCGACCTCGTTCTGGTGATACACGTCTCCATAGGTCACGCGGCCGAACGGACCGTCCGACCACACGATGTCGAAAATGCTCTCGACTCCCAGCAGGTACATGGCCAGGCGTTCCAGGCCGTAGGTGATCTCGCCCATCACCGGCCGGCAATCCAGGCCGCCGACCTGCTGGAAGTACGTGAACTGCGTGACTTCCATGCCGTTGAGCCAGATTTCCCAACCCAGCCCCCAGGCACCCAGCGTCGGCGATTCCCAGTTGTCCTCCACCAGTCGGATGTCGTGGGTCAGCGGGTCCAGGCCCAGCGCCGCCAACGAGCCCAGGTACAAGTCGATGATGTTGGCGGGCGATGGCTTGAGCACCACCTGGAACTGGTAGTAGTGCTGCAGCCTGAATGGGTTGTCGCCATAGCGGCCGTCCGTGGGACGGCGTGATGGCTGCACGTACGCCGCGCTCCAAGGTTCCGGGCCGACCGCGCGCAGCAGCGTCGCGGTGTGGAACGTGCCGGCGCCCATCTCCATGTCGTAGGGCTGCAGGATCACGCAGCCCTGGCGGGCCCAGTAGGTCTGCAGTGCGAAAATGAGGTCCTGGAAGGTCCGAGGTGCGTCAGCTTTGGAGGAAGCCATGCAAGATCCTGGAATGAGGGAGATTTAAGTCGGCTGGCGCGAAAA
>JBDHQY010000374.1:0-3454 GCA_039807315.1 Steroidobacter sp.
GCTCGACGACCGCGGCGCCGCCCAGGTCGCGGCGCTGCTCGCCTTCGGCGGCGCGCTGGCGCTCGACCACCATCTGGGTCGCGATGCCGGCGTGATCGGTGCCCGGCTGCCACAGCGTGTTGTCGCCCGCCATGCGATGCAGGCGGGTGAGTGCGTCCATCAGCGTGTGCTGGAACGCATGCCCCATGTGCAGCGTGCCGGTCACGTTCGGCGGCGGAATGACGATGCAATAGGGTTGGCCCTGGCCGCCGGGCGCAAACCAGCCTTGCTGTTCCCACCGCTGGTAGATGCGCTGCTCGATGTCGCTGGGGCTGTAGGTCTTTTCCATGGATGGCGCGGGCACGAAGTCGAAACGGGACGGCGATTATAGCGGCGGGCGCGTCCCGGCCGCTGGTTCGGGTCCGTCCATGCCCGCCGCCGGCGGCAATCCGCAGGATTTCGTAGGCCGGCCCGGCCGCTGCGGCAGGGAATTCCCAGCGGCGGCGGCGGGTGCGGGTATCATCGCGACGTTTTTTTTGAGCCTTATGAGCCCGATCGAACTCCTCATCGTGGCAATCGCCGCAGTCGGGGCGGGGGCGGTCAACGCGCTGGCCGGCGGCGGCACTCTGATCAGCTTTCCGGTGCTGCTGGCGCTCGGAGTACCGCCGATCACCGCGAACATCACCAACGCAGTTGCGCTGTGCCCCGGCTATTTCGGCGCGACGATCGCGCAACGACAGAATCTGCAGGGCCAGCGCCGGCGACTATGGATCTGCATCCCCGCCGGCCTGATCGGCGGACTCGTCGGTGGCATGGTCCTGCTGGGTACCGGTGAGCGCACCTTCCAGGCGCTCGTACCCTACATGCTGTTCATCGCCTCGGTGCTGCTGGCCGTTCAAGATCGAGTGCGCGCCGCTGTGATGCGTCGCCTGTCCAGCCCTCGGCATACCGCGCATGTGGCAGTCGCTTCGGTCGTCATCCCCGTGGCGCTCGCTGGCGTCTATGGCGGTTTCTTCAGCGCCGGCATGAGCGTCATCGTCCTGGCCGTGCTGGGCATGACACTGGATGACACACTGACCCGCCTGAATGCATTGAAGCAGGCGGTGTCCTTCAGCGTGAACATCGCTGCCGCGGTCTTCTTCCTGTTCTCGGGGCACGTGCTCTGGAGGGTCGCCGCCGTCATGGCGGTCGGCGCACTCATCGGTGGCGCCATCGGCGGCCGGGTGGCGGGCCGGATGAAGCCCGCCGCGCTGCGCTGGATCGTGGTGGCGGTGGGCTTTGCGCTGGCGGCGTATTACCGGGCGAGTTGAGATCCGGCCGGAACTACAGCCCGGTAAACGCAGCCGCTCCTGATTTCGGCGGCGATGTGCAGCCCAACGGTCCTACGGCATCCCCGGCGGCGGCTGGCGCCGCTTGGTGAGCTGTTCGAAGGCGTAGGCCAGCCCAATCAGTCGCGGCTCGGTACAGGCCGTCCCGGTAAACGTCACTCCCATGGGCATCGGCTTGGCATCGAAGCCCTCCGGCAGCGGCGGTCCTTCCGCATTCGCGACCAGTGCAAACGGTACGGTGACGCTGGGATAGCCGACCCGATTGCTCATCGCCGTGCCGCGGCTTCCCAGGAACAGGATGGCATCGAGCTTGTGCTTGGCGAGCACCGCATCGATGCCGTTGGAGCCGCCCATTTCCAGAGCACGCTTGCGATCCAGTTCGTATTTCTCCTGGTCCTTCTCGAGATGCGTATTCACGACGTCGAGCAGCGCGTATTGGCCGTATTTGAGCGTGCCCAGGTTCTTGTTGGTCTCGTTCCAGGCCACGAACTCGTCGATGGTCTTCCACGGTGCCGTGCCGTTCTGCGCGTCCAGCCAGATGTTGAAGTCCCGGTGCATGCCATAGGACATCACCGAGATACAGGTCGGTGTCTTGCCCGAATCGCAATCGCCGGCCAGCAGCACGTTGCGCATCGGGTCTTGGCTGATGGCGCTGGGGATTTCGGCGGGATCGACGATCCTGGCGCCTGCCTGCCGCAGAATCCTGATGGCCTCGTCGAAGGCGGCACGTTGGTCCTCCGGCATGCCGCCGCGTGGTTTCGTTTCGCCCGGCGGTGTGATCTCGACACCGTAGCCAAGGCGTGGCACGCCGATACGCGCGCCCTTCAATGCGTCCGCCTTCAAGTACTGCGTGTAGTCGTTGTTGGCGGGCCGTGCGCAGCTTGCCGTGGCCGGGTCGTTGGGATCGGGCTCTTTGCCTTCCAGCACGCCCAGGGCGATCGCGACGTCGGTGACGCTCTTGCCCATGGGGCCCGCGGTGTCCTGATCGACCGTGATGGGGATGATGCCCCAGCGGCTGATGCGCCCGATGGTCGGCTTGATGGCCGCCAGCATGTTGAGGCTGGAGGGACTGATGATCGAGCCGGCGGTTTCGGTGCCGACGTTCAGCGCCCAGAAATTGGCGGTGGTACCGGTGCCGGAACTCGAGCCGCCGGTGTTGAGCACACCGCGACCGTCGTTGCGCCCCGGACGTGGATCGCGTCGCGGATCGTAGGGATTGAACGAGTAACCCGAGATGGAGCTGTACGTCCCCGGCGCGCCCCAGCCGAACATGCCTGCGAATTCGCTCATGGTCGTCTTGGCGATGATGATGGCGCCGCCATCCTTCAGGTGTCTGGTGAGCGGTGCATCCCACTGCGGTGTCCAGCCGGCCAGGCCGACATTGCCGCCGGTCGTGGGCATGTCGGTATCCTGGATGTTGTCCTTCAGCGCGACGGGAATGCCATGCAGCGGCCCGCGTACTTTTCCTGCCTTGCGCTCCTCGTCCAGGGCGCGCGCCTGTTCCAGCGCGTGCGGATTCACGGCGATGGCGGCATTGATCACGTTTTCGTAGGTGGCGATGCGGATCAGGTACTGCTTGACCAGCTCTTCCGCGGTGACGCGTCCTTCCGCCATCGCCCGCTGCATGTCGGGGATCGAAGCCTCGATCACGCTGAAGGGCTGCGGTGCCGTTTGCTCGTCCGCGCCGCATGCAACGCTCGTCGTCAGCAGCATCGCCGCCAACAGTGTCTTCTTCATTTTCATATCCCCCCTCTTCAACAGCCCGGCAGGCGATGGCTGGGCGATGCCGTTACAAATTATGCGTTTCCATTGCGCAGCCTTGCTCTCGATACTGCTTGTATCTTTCCCGCGCCGTGCGTTTGTGCTCCGCATCGACATCCACGATCTCGGCGATCCGCTCGTAGGCATTCACGTCCGCGGGCATGGCTTCCGTGAGATTGATCAACAGCCCGCGATGCGACTGCGGCCCGGGCTCCGAGCCGACCATCACCATGACTCGCTGATGGGTCGCCTCCTGGCCGTGATAGATCTCGTGCGGCAGAAAGCTGCTTTTCCAATTGCCAATGTACCTGCTATCCGGCGGACGGCAGAGGCTTTGGTCGCTTTGGGGGTCAAGCGGCTTGCGGTTGTCGTGGGTCACGGCGAAG
>JBDHQY010000375.1:0-3448 GCA_039807315.1 Steroidobacter sp.
CCGGCAATCTGGGCACCAAGATCATTCAGGCGGTGGGCTGGGCGATGGGTTCGGCATTGCGCGGCGATACCAAGATCGCGGCGAGCTGGATTGGCGACGGCACCACGGCGGAAGGCGACTTCCACTATGCGCTGACTTTTGCGTCGGTGTACCGCGCGCCGGTCATCCTCAACGTCGTCAACAACCAGTGGGCCATTTCCTCGTTCCAGGGAATCGCCGGTGGTAACGAAGCGCCGTTCGCCGCACGTGGCGTCGGCTATGGCCTGCCGTCTCTGCGCGTCGACGGTAACGATTTCCTCGCCGTGTACGCGGCCACTCAATGGGCTGCGCAGCGCGCACGCTCCAATCTCGGCGCCACGCTGATCGAGCTGTTCACGTATCGCGCCGAAGGTCACTCCACCAGCGACGATCCGACCCGCTACCGCGCCGCCGACGAAGCCAGCAAGTGGCCCTTGGGCGATCCGATCCAGCGCCTGAAACAGCATCTGATCAAGCGCGGTGAATGGACGGAGGAGCAGCAAGAAGCGCTGCAGAACGAAGTAACGCAGGAAGTTCGTAACGTGCAGCGCGAAGCCGAGGCGAGCGGCGTGCACGGCGCAAACAACACGCTCAGTCCCAAGACGATGTTCGAAGACGTCTTCAAAGAGATGGACTGGCGCCTGCGTCGGCAAAGACAGGAAGCAGGGTTCTAAATCCATGCCGACGATGAACATGATTCAGGCCGTGAACTCGGCCATGTCAGTGATGCTGGCGCGCGATCCGAACGTGGTCGTGTTCGGCGAGGACGTGGGCTACTTCGGCGGCGTGTTCCGCGCCACCGAAGGCTTGCAGAGGACCTACGGCAAAACGCGCTGCTTCGATACGCCGATCGCCGAAGGCGGCATCGTCGGCGCGGCCATCGGCATGAGCGCCTACGGCATGCGGCCGGTGGTGGAGGTGCAGTTCGCCGACTACATCTATCCCGCGTTCGATCAGATCGTCTCGGAAGCCGCGCGCATCCGCTATCGCTCCGCGGGCGAGTTCTTCGTGCCGATGACGATACGCACGCCCTACGGCGGCGGCATCTTCGGCGGCCAGACGCACAGCCAGAGCCCGGAAGCCCTGTTCACGCACGTCGCCGGTCTGAAGGTAGTGGTCCCGTCGACGCCTTACGACGCCAAGGGGCTGCTGATCAGTGCCATCGAGGACGACGATCCGGTGATCTTCCTCGAGCCCAAGCGGCTCTACACCGGTCCGTTCGAGGGCCACACCGAAGGTGCCGTCAGGCCCTGGTCGGTGCACCCGGCCAGTGATGTGCCGGAGGATCACTACCGGATTCCGCTCGGGCAGGCTTCCGTGGTGCGCGAAGGCGACGACGTGACGGTGCTTGCGTACGGGACGATGGTGCATGTGGCGCTCGCGGCCGCACGCGACAGCGGCATCAACGCCGAAGTGATCGACCTGCGCACGCTGGTGCCGCTGGACATCGAGACCATCGTGCGTTCCGTCAACAAGACCGGCCGTTGCGTCATCGTGCACGAGGCGACGCGCACTTCCGGTTATGGTGCCGAGCTCACCGCTCTGGTGCAGCAACAGTGCTTCTTCGCACTGGAAGCGCCGATCGAGCGCGTCGCCGGTTACGACATCCCGTATCCGCATGCTTTCGAGTGGCAATATTTCCCGGGCCCGGCGCGCGTCGCGGAGGCGCTGCGCCAGACGTTGAGAGGCTGATTCATGGGGCAGTACAGTTTCAAACTTCCCGACGTCGGTGAAGGTACCGCGGAAGCGGAAATCGCCGACTGGCGCGTCAAGGTAGGCGACCGGGTCGAGGAAGATCAGCCGCTGGTCGACGTGATGACCGACAAGGCGACGGTGGAGCTGACCTCGCCGGTTGCCGGCGTCGTGCGCAGCATCGCCGGCAAGCCCGGACACATGGCTGCCGTCGGTTCGGTGCTGGTGGTTCTGGATACCGAGGGCGCTGGTGCCGACGAAAGCGCTCCCGCTCCGGCAGTGCAGGCTGCGCCGCCACCGGTCGCGCCTGCGCCACAGCCGCAAGCTACCGCAGCGCCCGCACCGCAGCCGCCCAAGTCGCAACCTGCGGCAGCGAGCGAGAAAGCGGCGCCGGCTGCTCCTGTCGCCCCTGCTGTGAAGTCGACTGCAGCCACCCGTACTCGCGCTGCTGCCTCGCCGGCCGTGCGCCGTAGAGCCGAAGCGCTGGGCGTCAAGCTGCAGTTCGTCGCGGGCTCGGGTCCTGCAGGCAGAATCAGCCATGCCGACCTGGATGCGTATCTCGCCAACGAGCCTGCTGCGTCGAGCACGGGAACGGCTGCCGGCTACGCCAAGCGTTCGGGTGTCGAGGAGGTTCCGGTCATCGGCCTGCGCCGGCAGATCGCCGAGCGCATGCAGCTGGCCAAGCGCCAGATTCCGCACTTCTCCTACGTCGAAGAAGTGGACGTGACCGAGCTCGAGAAACTGCGTGCGCACCTGAATGCCACCAAGACGCCCGAGCAGCCGAAGCTGACGGTGCTGCCGTTCATCATGCGTGCGCTGGTGCGTTTGCTGCCGGAATATCCGCAGATGAATGCGACCTACGACGACGAAGCCAACATCGTGCACAGGCACGCGCCCGTGCACCTCGGCATCGCGACGCAGACGCCGCGTGGACTGATGGTTGCGGTCGTGCGTCACGCGGAAGCGCGTGATCTGTGGGACAGCGCTAACGAAGTCAGCCGTCTGGCCAAGGCGGCACGCGAAGGCAAAGCCACGCGCGAAGAACTCACCGGATCGACCATCACCCTCACCAGCCTCGGGCCGCTCGGCGGCATCGTGACCACGCCGGTGATCAATCGTCCCGAGGTCGCCATCATCGGCCCCAACAAGATCGTCGAGCGTATCGTGGTGCGCGACGGCCAGGGCGTAGTGCGCAAGATGATGAACCTGTCCTCGTCCTTCGATCATCGGGTCGTCGATGGCGCCGACGCCGCCGAATTCATTCAACGGATGCGCGCGTTGCTCGAGCATCCTGCGACGCTGTTCATCTAAAGCGGCTAAGCAGCCTCACCCCGGGATTGAGACATGAGTAAGGCGATCAAGACACGGATGCTGGTGGTCGGCGGCGGACCGGGCGGCTATGTGACGGCGATTCGCGCCGGCCAGCTCGGCCTGGACGTGACGCTGGTGGAAGCGGACCGGTTGGGCGGCACCTGCCTGATCCGCGGCTGCATTCCCTCCAAGGCGCTGATTCACGCTGCGGCCAAGTTCGAGAGCATTCGCGAGGCGGCCGCGGGTGAAGGCACGCTCGGTATTTCCATCAAGGGCACACCCAAGCTGAATCTGGCCGAGACCGTGCGCTGGAAGGAGACCATCGTCAAACGCCTGAACGAAGGCGTGGCCGGCCTGCTGCGGCGTGCCAAGGTGAAAGTGATTGCCGGCTGGGCGCGCTTCTCCGATGCCAAGACCTGCGTGGTCG
>JBDHQY010000376.1:0-3446 GCA_039807315.1 Steroidobacter sp.
CGGAAATCTGCTGCCCCAGCTCGACCATGCTCGGCAGCTCGGTCTCCACGATGATCTGATAGGCGCCGGCGGCGACCGAGATGAAGGCCAGCGAATCGATGCGCTCCAGCGCCGCCACGACCGGCTGGGTGCTGCCGCTCACCTTGATGGAGATGTGGGCGGAAACCGTCAGGCCCAGCACCCGGGGATGCGGCGCGGCGATGACCCGTAGCTGTCCCGACTGGAACAGCGGATTGATGCGGCTGGCCACGTAATCGCGCGCGGTGTCCAGCTCACGGGCTATATCCGAGTAGGAGGCCCGGCCGTTGCGCCGCAGGATGGCAATGATCTTCTTGGTCAGCTGGTCCATTGAAAGCATGTCCCTTCAAGCCGGTGCAGGTCCGCCGCCGGCGGAGGTGCCGCGGGCGGTGCCGCGAAGCCGGCAAAGTCGCGTGGATCGCACCGATGGCGGTCCCCTGACGTTGGGGTCAGCGCACTGACTCGATGATTCGTCGGGCCTCGACCTGCCTTCGGGACAGGTTTACGGCCGGCCGCGCTTGGCCTTCTCAATGTCTGCGCGGGACGAACGTATGCCACCGGCCGGCATTATAGAAATCGATGCCGGGGCGGGCTACCGCCTGCGGGGTGCGGCGGGACGAGAAGAAACGATGCGGGCAGACGACGCAGCGTCTGCCCGCACACGGCATTGATCAGCGCGCCCGGTCTGCGGCCAGCGCCTTTTTGATCGCCTCGGCCGCGGTCGTCGCACGATAGTCGAGCAGCTCGCGGCCCCATTCCAGGACCTTGTTCTTGTCGGTGATCGAAACGCCGTCGATGCTGGCCTTGCCGGCCTTGACCCGTTCCTGCCAGCGCACGTAGCTCGGATCGGTGAGCATCAGCAACGCGGTGACCGAGGGGTCGTCGTGGATGCCGTCCTTCACGTCGGCCTTGGTCACGCCTTTCTTGAGCAGCAGCTCATCGGCGCCTTCCCAGCTCTGGTAGTACTCGGGAATGTCGTGAACGATGGGCGCGCGCCATTGCGCATTGAGCTTGTCGGCCACGCTCCTGGCGACTTTCTGGTTGTTGCCGCCATTGTCGCTGATGAACACGATGTGCTCGAAGCCGTGCGCCTTCATGCTGCGCGCCACGTCGGTGATCAGGCCCTCATAGACCTCGTCGCGGATGCTGATCGTGCCCACCGTGTCCATGTGCCCGCCCTTGCTGTCGATGTCGCCTTGCGAGACGAAGCTGATCACCGGGGCACACAGGGCGTTGCCGAGCTTGCGGGCGATGGCGTCGCAGGTGGCGCGCAGCACGTAGTCGTGCTTGGCCAGAACCACCCACGGCCCGTTGGGCTCGACGCCGCCGGTGGGAATGATGACGGTCTTCTTGCCCGCAGCCATGGCGTCGCGCACGTCCATCCAGGTCATGTCCGCCAGCCATACCGTGTCGGCCTTGGGCAGCGGATTGGGCGTATCGACGCAGTTATACGCATTCTTCTCGCACGAGCCGCCGCCGGCGGAGCGCGCATCCCTGGTTTGCGCCGCCTCGGCGGACAGGGTGAAAGCGAGACAGCAGCACAAGCCCGCGTACCAGAGATTCTTCATGGTGTCTTTAATTCCGATGTTGTGGTTGCCGACATCAGCCCACCGCGATCGCGCGGCAGACCAGCTTGGTATCGAGGTAATCCTACCGCCTTGTACAGCGCATCATGCACGTGACTGCCGAGTTTGCCGATGGCCCGGCGTCAACGGACCTGCGCGATGGCGTTGCCGAGGATCTCCAGACCCTGCTTCAGGTCGGCGTCGGCGATGGTCAACGGCACCAGGATCCGGATCGTCTCTCCGTACGTGCCGCAGGTCAGCGCGATGAGACCATTCTGCAGGGCACTCGCGAGGATGCGCTTGGCGCGAGGACCATCGGGCTCAGCGCCGCCGGGCGTCACGACATCGAACGCCAGCATCGCGCCCAGGCCACGCAGGTTCGCCACTGGCGCACCGCCGCCAATCCAACGCTCGACGTGCGCGCGAATGGTCTGGCCGATCGCGGCGGCGCGCTCCAGCAGCCGTTCTTCCTTGATCGCATCGAGCACGGCCAACGCCGCGGCGCAGCCGATCGGCGAACCAGCATAGGTGCCGCCGAGCCCGCCGGGCTCGACGCTGTCCATGATGGCGGCGCGGCCGATCACACCGGAGAGCGGGAAGCCGCCGGCCAGCGATTTGGCGATCGTGATCAGATCCGGCTCGACGCCGCTGTGCTCCACCGCGAACATGCGGCCGGTGCGGCCGAAGCCGGACTGGATTTCATCCGCGATCAGCAGGATGCCGTGCGTATCGCACAGCTCACGCAACGCCTGCAGCAACGCCGGCGGCGCGACGTAGAAGCCGCCCTCGCCCTGCACCGGCTCGAGAATGATGGCTGCCACGCGGCTCGGCTCCACATCGCCGTAGAACAGCGTGTTCAGAGCGCGCAGCGTGTCTTCGACGCGAATGCCACGATGATCGATCGGGAAAGGCAGCCGGAATATCTCCGGTGCCCCGGCGCCAGCGTGCTGCTTGTAGGGCACGATCTTGCCGGTCAGCGACGAGGTCAGCAGGGTGCGTCCATGGAACGCGCCGCTGAAGGCGATCACCGCCGAGCGGCGAGTCGCAATGCGCGCAATCTTGATCGCATTCTCGACCGCCTCGGCACCGGTGGTGAACAGCACGCTCTTGGCAGGACCGCTGAACGGCGCAATCGCATTGAGCTGCTCCGCCAGCACCACGTAGCTGTCGTAGGCCATGACCTGGAAGGCGGTGTGGGTGAAACGAGCGAGCTGCTGCTGCACGGCCTGCATGACGTGCGGGTGGCGATGCCCGGTCGCGACCACGCCGATGCCGCTGGCGAAATCGATGTAGCGCCGGCCTTCGATATCGACGATATGCGAGTTCTCGGCCGACTGCGCGAACAGCGGCGTTGCGGTCGCAACTCCGCGCGCCACCGCAGCAGTGCGGCGCGCCAGCATGTCGGTATTGGACGAAGACGGAGAATTGGTGGTCACGATGGAATGGGCCTGGTGAATCGACGAAGGATTGAGCACGCGCGGCGCATACGAAACGTACGGCCGCGATGCCGGTATGTATTCAATGACTCAGGACGACTTCGCGCTGGGGGCTGGCGCCCACCAACGCGATGCGATCTCTAGCGCGTCAATACGCTGCCGCCGCTTTGTGTGGCCTGTACCGAAGCCGCCCTTTCCTTGGAGGCGCGCAGCAGCTCGGCGCGCGTGGCTTCGTCCAGCGGATTGATGTACACCTGCACGAACTTCGCATCGAGCGACGCGGAGATGGCGGTGTTGGCGCCGGTCTTCGGATCAGGGTGCGCATCGGCAAGACGGCGCATCGCCTTGTAGAGCGAGATGCCCGAGATCTGGCCGTTGCTCAGGTGATGGGTCGAATCGTTGCGGATCAGCTGGTAGTACCAGGTAT
>JBDHQY010000377.1:0-3435 GCA_039807315.1 Steroidobacter sp.
GCTGGCCAATGTCATCGGCGAGACCGGCACGGCGCAGCGGCTGCGCGCGCTGGCCGAGCAAGGCAAGCTGGGCCGCGACGACATCGGCGCGGTGATCGACGGTTTCTACTTCATCCAGCAGTTGCGCCTGCGCCAGCAGCAGGTGGCCGGTTCGGAGGGCGCGGCCAACCGCGTCGATCCCGACCGGCTCAACGAGTTGGATAGGCTGATCCTCAAGGAAGCGTTCAAGCAGGCCAGGAAGCTGCAGAGCCGGCTGCAGATGGAGTATCGCTTGTAAGCCGGCGGTCGCCGCGCCGGGAGGCGTGGGCGCGGGCGAAAGTCAGCCGTGGCGGCACGCCGCGCCTCAGGTGTTGCGCTCGCGCAGAAAGCGCAGCATGGCTTCGGGCTCGCAGGGGCGCGAGAACAGGAAGCCCTGGTATTCGTCGCAGCCGCGCGATTCGAGAAAAGCCAGCTGTTCCGCGGTCTCGACGCCTTCGGCGATGGTGCGCAGGCCCAGCTTGCTCGCCAGCGTCAGGATGGCGTCGACGAAGACGTCGTCCTCGACGTCGTGCTGGATGTCGCGCACGAAGCCGCGGTCGATCTTGAGCGTCGTTACCGGCAGCCGCTTGAGTTGGCTCAGCGAGGAATAGCCGGTGCCGAAATCGTCGATGGTCAGATGGACGCCCAGCGCGATCAACCGGTACATGGTGGTCATGGCCTGCTCGACCTGATCCATGATCGAGCTTTCGGTGATCTCGAGGTGCAGCAGCGACGCGGGGCAGCCGCTGGCTTCCAGGGCGCGGGCCACCGACTCGTCGAGCGTCGGCGCGGCGAACTGGCGCACCGACAGATTGACCGCCACCGAAATGCTGCCCAGGCCGAGTTCCTGCCAGGCGCGCGCCTGCGCGCAGGCCTCGCGCAGCACCCAGTCGCCGATCGGCACGATCAGACCGGTTTCCTCGGCGATCGGAATGAACTCGATCGGCGAGACGAGCCCGCGCTCGGGATCCTGCCAGCGTACCAGCGCCTCGGCGGAGACGACGCGACCGCTGCGGGCATCGATGATGGGCTGGAAGTGCAGACGCAATTCCCCCGCGTCGATGGCGCGGCGCAGGCCGGCTTCCAGTTGCAGGCGCTCGGTCAAGGCCCGCATCATTTCCGGCGTGAAGAAGGCCATGGCATTGCCGCCGTCGGCCTTGGCGCGATACATCGCCGTGTCGGCGTATTGCAGCAGCGTGTCGGCCGATTCGCCGTCGCGCGGATAGACGGCGATGCCCAGGCTGGTGTTGACCGACAGCAATTGCCGGCCGATTTCCACCGGCTCGGCCAGGGCGCCGAAAATCTTCTGCGCCACCGGCACGATGTCGGCGACTTCGGCCATGTCGCTCAGCACCACGACGAACTCGTCGCCGCCCAGGCGCGCCACGGTGTCGCCCTCGCGCACGCATTCGCGCAGGCGGTCGGCCACGGCCCGCAACAGCTGGTCGCCCTGGCGATGGCCGAGACTGTCGTTCACGGTCTTGAAGCGGTCGAGGTCGAGCATCAGCACGCCAGTGACGCGATGGGCGCGCCGGGCGTACACCAGCGCCTGCTCGAGCCGGTCGGTCAGCAGGTGGCGATTGGCCAGCAGGGTCAGCGGGTCGATGTTGGCCTGGTACTCGAGCGCTTCCGTATTGCGGGTGATCTCGATGCGCTGCCGTTCGAGCGAACCGGCCATGCGGTCGAGTGCGCCCATCACCTGGCCGAGTTCGCCGCGCGGATAGGGCGTGCCGATGCGCGTGCGGTAATCGCCGGCATCCAAGCGCGAAATGGCCTGCATCAGGCGCGCCGTCTGGCGCCGGATGGCAAATTCGCCGAGCACGGTTGCCACCACGAAGATCAAGACGGCGGCCATGGTCAGCCAGAACAGCGCCCGCCTGAACTGGCCTTCGACGTGCTCGTTGAGATCGGCTTCCGGCACGCTGATCGCCAGGCGCAGCCCGGTGTCGCGCTGGCCGGGCAGGAGGGCCCTGACCCAGATGTGCGCGTCGTCGTCTTTGCCGATCACCGTCGCGTTGTCAGGCGAGGGACTGAGCATGAAGGCTTTTTCGGCGGCGCCGACCGCGAGCGGCGTCGAATCTGGTCCCGCATGGTCCATGACGATCGAACCATCGCCGTTCCATATCTGGAAATGCACGCGCGCGAAGGGCAGGGCCGCCGCGACCGCCTGCCCGTAGGCATCCATGTCCAGCGACCCCAGCAGCACGTAGCGCAACGAGCGGTTCGCCGCTCGCACCGGATAGGCGATTTGCAGCACGCCCTTGCCGGTCAGCCGGCCGATCGCCGCCTCCACGACCGTGCTGCTGGCGGTAAGCGCCTGCTGGAAGTATTGGCGATCGTTCAACATCAGCGTGCGACCGCTATCGAGTGAGTCGCAATGCATGGTGCCGTCGGGCTTGATGGTGAGAATGCTGGTGTACTGCGGATGTTCCTTGAGGACGTCGGCCAGAAAGGTGGAACAAGCCGCCTTGTCCTCACCGTCGACCAGTGGAACCCGCCCCAGGCCGAACAGCAGCTGTCCCGTGCCGGCGATGCGGTCGTCCAACTCGGCCGCGATCGTCTCCAGGCGCTGGACGAGCTGTTCGCGCGCCTGCGCGCCGTTCGACGCGCGTATCTCCAGCAGCAGCCAGAGCATCACCAGCAGCGGCAGCAGCGATGCTGCCAGCGCCAGCAGCAGAATACGCGCGCGTAGGCTCATCGGGCAGCGTCAGCGCTTCGCCGCGAGGCTTGATGGGCGGCAGCCCGGGAAACGCCGGTTGCTGCCAGCCTGGCGAAGGTTTGAGGCAATGCCATGACAGCATGTTACACAAGCGCAAATTGTTTGTCATGGCGAGTGCTGGGCATGCGCCGGCGGGTGGCGCCGGCACCCCTCGCCGGACTCACCAGCGCGACAGCAGGCGTTCGATGCGCAGCCGAAACGCGCGCACGCGCGCCGGTTCGAGTTGTTCGGCCCGGTAGAGCGACAGCATCTCGAAACGGCAGGCCGGCGCGCAGGTTCCGAGCAGAGCGGTCTTCAGCACGCGCCGCACCGGCCGGAGCAGCAGCCGATCCACCCACCAAGGCGAACCCAGCGAAGTCACGGCGAGCGTATGGCGGAGATGATGCAGTCGCGGCTTGATCGGGCCGAGATCGTCAGCGTGGTCGTAGGCAATGCCGGGCGCCCAGACGCGATCGAACCAGCCCTTGAGGATGGCCGGAAAACCGAACCACCAGGTGGGAAACACCAACACCAGGGCCTCGGCGGCAAGCAGACGGTCGATGTGCCCCCGCAGGGCCGAGTCGTCGAAGCGCGCGCCGTCGGCGCGCTCGCGTTCGGCGGCGCCGAGCGCGGGGGCGAAACCGGACCGATAAAGATCTTCCACCACCACTTCATGGCCGGCGGCCGACAGGGTTTCGACCACCGAGCGCGCCAGCGCG
>JBDHQY010000378.1:0-3430 GCA_039807315.1 Steroidobacter sp.
CACGGCATTCTCTATGGCTTGCTGCTCGCAGCGCGAGACGTGATCCAGCTTCCACAGATCGATGGCGCTCTCGTCATCGCCGCAAACCTGCTTGGCGGAGTTGTGCAGCCGGATGTAGAGCGTATCCACATCCTTCGGCCTGGAAAGATTCAGATCTCCGTAATGCACCGTGACGCTGCTCGTTTCCTGGTCGGCAGCGGCAGCCTGGGAAGAAGTCGAGAACAGGGCGCCCACACCGATGGCAACCGCCGTCAGCGACAGCAACCGGACCTGCTTGGATGTCAGCGTTTTCATGACTGTCTCCTCGATGAGCGTGAACCATCGCAGGCAGTCTCGTCACGCATCTCGACTGCGGGAGATACGTTCCTCCGCAATGCTGACTTGGAGCTGACGGCAAGCGCCGCGGCCTCAGTTCTTTTTCTTGAACAGCGATTTCAGGCCTTCGGTCAACTGCCGGCCGGCTTCGCTCACGTTGTTGATGCTCTCTATTGCGTCGCTGCCGCTGTCGCCCACCAGCATGCCGGCGGTGAGATTCGGATAGTTGATGCTGTACTCGCGGATCGAGCGTACCTGCTGGCTCGGCAGGACCTGCAACTGCTCGACCGCCAGGTCCGGATTGAAGGCGTTGCCGATGGCGGTTTTGCCGACGTAGCGGCTGTACTCGAAAGTGGCATTGCGGGACTCGCCGGGATTGAGCACGAACTGCGGATCGGCCTTGCCCGGCGAGACCAGGCCGATGCCCTTGACGCGGTCGGGATAGCGCCGATCGATGCTGTAGCGGTTGCCGTAATTGTCGATCATGGTGCCCGAGTTCTGGGTATAGCCCAGGATCAACGGCTGCGCGCCGATATTGCGGAAACGTATGTTGAGGCGCACCAGATGGTTGCTGCCGGACTGGCTGGCGGTGACCTGGGTTACCTGCGCAGTGAACGGACCGGCGTTGTAGCAGCGTGGTTGCGATGTACACGCATCGGCAACAGGTGCTGCCGCTGTGGCGGTCGCGTCGGGTGCCGTCGCCAAGGCCGCTGTGCCCGCTGCAGGCGCTGCGGCTTCGGCTTTTGCTGCCAAGGTTCCGTCGGTCAAGGTGTGGAACTGCAGCACGTGTTCGCGGCCGAGCTTCATTTGCGTGCCAGCGGCGGGATCGATCTCACGCAGGGTGACTTCCAGCTGGAAGACCGTGCCGATCGTCTTGTTGCCCGCATACCAGCTGAACTGGAAACGCGCGTCGCTGCTCTCGCTCGGCTGCAGAGTGAACTTCGGATCGAACGTGCTGCGCGTGATGACGCCGATGGCGCGCACGTTGTTTGCGTCGCGCGTATCGATCGAATAGCGATTGCCCAGTTCGTCGATCACGACACCGGAGCCCTGCACGTATCCGAGCACCAGCGGCCGGTCCGTCTTGTTCCTGACACGCACCGTCGCGGCTGCCAGACGGGAGGAGCCGGAAGCACTGGTCCGAAAATCGGTGACGGATGCCGTGAACGTGGCGACCTCGCTGCAGAACTGCTGCGGCGAACAGCTTTGAGCTGTCGCAGTCTGCGTCGAGGCGCCATACAGCCACAGCGCCGAGAACAGCATCAAGGCGAGGCTCAAGTGGAATCGATGGTTGAATTTCATGACAGTCTCCGGATTGCAGTTCAGCATTACTCGACGCGCACGCGGCCAACAGCGATGCCGCGCTGGCTCTCGCGCAATTCGTACTCGACCACTTCCGCGGTCAGGGTGCCGCCCGACGGACCGGGCTGTACGCCCGTGATTCGCAGCAGCGCATCGAGCGAGACGTTGTTGAAGTAGCCGATTTTGTCGCGCACCGCCTGTGCCTGGTCCGGCGGCACGCGCCAGATCTGGGCGGTCCTGCCGTTGGCGAAGCGCAGCGAGATCTTTTGCTTGAAGGCGTCGAACGAAACGACCGAACTGGGCGCCAGCGCGCCCACCGTGAACTCGCCGTAGGACGGGTCGTAGTCGCTCAGGTTGGCGTTCATGGAAAGGCGGATGAAGCCGATGTCGTGCACGGCTGCGGCAGCCGATTCCAGTTCGGCGCGGATCGATGTGCGCAATCCGGCCTTGTCGATCGGTTGCGCGAACTTCACCCGGTTGTCGTCTTCGATCCAGCGATCCAGCGGCGGTGTCAGGCCGGCGAGGTCGTAATAGAGGAACACCACCGTGTTGTTGTCGGGGTTGACGATCTCGCCTTTGCGCCCGTGGATGGCCGGGTGGACATTGCTGCCGGCTGCGGCAGCGCCATTGCTCGAAGCGTCCGTCTGCGCCGAGCCAGCAGTGGATTGAGATCCAGCGGTTTGCGCGGGACCTGGTGCGGACGCACTGGCTGCTGCGCTCGAGGGCGGATCCGAGCAGCCGGCAGCGAGGATGGCAGCAATGAGAATCAGACGGTGCATGGGCTCGCTCACAGCTTGGGCTTCTTGGCGTTCTTGTTGGCGGCTTCGAGCTCCTGCGCTTTGCGCTGCTCGTCGAGCTGTTGCAGCGCCTGCTCGGTGCCGGTGATCGCTTCGTAGCCATTGGCCTGGTCGATCACACCGACTTGCAGGAACTGGCTCAGGCCGGGGTTTTCGCGCAGCGCCTGCACGTAGGCGGCGACGACGATGCCGCAGTCTGGCGAGAAGTTGGTGCCACCGTCCGGATCGGCAGTGCCGTGACACTTGTTGTAAAGCGGTGAGGTTTCCTTGATCGGTCGTCCGAACGGATCGTAGGCCCAGGTCAGTTGCTTGCCCTGACCCATGGGCACACTGTGCGTCGGGGTGCCGTACTTCTGCAGCAATGCCTGCTCGATGCTGTCGAGCGTCGGGTTGCTGCCTTCCTCGAACCATTCCTCGCGGGCTACGGCGATGACACGCTCCTCGCCCGGCGTTCCCATGGTGCTGACGTACCACTTGGACTGTCCGGGCTTCATGTCCTGGCGCACCGCGTTGTTAGAGCGCGCCATGAAATCCCGTTGCATGTCGGCCATGATCTGCTTGGATGTCTTCTGCACGCGCGGCTCGGCGAAGCGGGCGCTGAATCCCTGGCGCAGGGTCTGGCCATAGGTGTTGATGTTGAAGCGCCGCGACGTATCGGGCTGCGCGACCAGCAGATCCTGCGTGCACAGCACGACGTTGGTTGCTTCGTCGTAGCTCATGCCGGGGCGCACGCCGACCACGTCATCTACCGGCGCGCCGTTGGCTCGTGTCGGCATCTTGACCTTGGCCGGGCAACGCAACTTGCCGCGCGCTTCCTGGGCAACCTCTTCAGCGCTGGCCGACGAAGCGGCCGGCGCTGCCGCCTTGCCGGACGTGCTTGGTGCACTTGATGCGCTGGCATTGCTCGGTGGCGTTTTGTTGCAGGCGGCGAGCGACGCCAGCAGTGCGGCCAGAACGGCATGGCTTGCGATTCTTGCGATCATTTCTTGCAGACTCCTCGTACCGTGGCCGGCGCT
>JBDHQY010000379.1:0-3428 GCA_039807315.1 Steroidobacter sp.
CAGCGTCAGGCCGGTGATGACGGTGGAGCGCCAGGAGTGCAGGAACAGGAACACGATCAGGATGGTGAGGGCGGCGCCTTCGACGATGGTGGACTTGACGCGCTCCAGCGAGCCCTGGATGAACTCGGCGTCCGACCAGATGGTGCGGATCTCGATGTCCGCGGGCAGCCGGCCCTTGAGTTCCTCGACGGCCTGCTGCACGGCCTTGCCCACTTCGACGATATTGGCCTGCTGCACCTTGAAGATGTACAGCGACACCGCCCGCAGGCCGTCGACGCGCGAGATCGAAGTCTCCTCGGCTTCGCCGTCGACCACGTCGGCCACCTGGTGCAGATACACCGGCGCACCGCCCTGGTTGGCGACGATGATGCGCTCGAAGCCGGCCGGATCCTTGATCTTGCCTTCGACCCTGACGAGCTGCTCCCGGGCGCCGCGCGAAATGGTGCCGGCCGGCAGATCCTGGTTCGCGGCACGGATGGCGGCGACCACCTGGTCGACGCCGACGCGATAGCTCTGCATCCGCTCCGGGTGCAGAAACACCTGCACTTCGCGCTTGACCATGCCGTCGGCCATGACGTTGCCGACGCCGTAGGCGGTCTGCAGCCGCTTCACGATCTGCTGATCCACCAGCGTCGAGACCTCGCGCAGGCTGCGGGTGGCCGAATAGGCGACCAGGCTCACCACCGGCTGCTGCGAGCTGTCGTTGTTGGCACGGGATATGGTCGGCTCACGTACCTCACGCGGCATCGAGGCGCGGATCTGCGCCACCTTGTCGCGAACTTCCTGCGTCGCCGCGACGATGTCGGTATCCAGGCGGAACTCGATGTTCATGAGCATCGAGCCTTCGCGCGCGGTGGCGTAGATGTTCTTGATGCCGCTGATCGTGTTGACCACGTTCTCGATCGGCTTGATGACGTCGTTCTCCAGCGCCTCGGGCGAGGCGCCGGGATAGTTCACCGTGATGAAGACCTGCGGCACGGCGACTTCCGGCATCTGCTCCACCGGCAGCAGCCGATAGGAGAAGACGCCCAGCACCACCAGCGCCAGCATGACCATGGTGGCGAAGACGGGCTGATTGATGCTGATGCGGGTGATCCACATGGCCGTGTCCTGGGAAAGCTGGTTCAGGCGGCCTTTTCGCCGCGCACGAAAGCGCTGATGCCGGCTTTGTTGTCGCCGATGTCGGTGACGATGACGCGTTCACCCTCGTTCAAACCGCTGCGCACTTCGACGAAGGCGCTGTCCGGCCCCCGCGCTCCGAGCTTCACTTCCTTGCGGTCGATCTTGCCTTGCGCCAGCGTGTAGACGAACGACACGCCCGCCTCCTCGTGAATCGCCGCCTGCGGCACGGACAGCACCGGCTGCGTCGCCGCAAGCGTCAGCTCGCCCTGCGCGAACATGCCGCCCTTCAACGCCCGATCGGCATTGGCGACCGCGATGTAGATTACGATGGAGCGCGAGCCGTCGGTGGTAACCGGGTTGATGCGCTGGACTTCGCCGCTGAACTCGCGGCTGCCGAAGCCGCCGACCTTGAAGCGTGCCGTCTGGCCGATCTGCACCGAGGGGATCTCGGCGGCCGGCACCGCCGCTTCCAGCAGCATCTGCTGCAAGTCCACCAGCGATACGATCTGGGAGTCGCTGGACACCTTCTCGCCCGGCTGCACCAGGCGCTTGGCCACGGTTCCGGAAAAAGGGGCGCGGACCACCGCGTCGTCCAGGCTGATCTTCATCATGCGCGCCTGCGCCTGCGCCAGCTTGAAGCTCGCCACGCTCGCGGCATAGGCGCTCTCGGTGGTCTCGTAGGTGTTCTGGGAAATGTAGTGCTGCTGCAGCAGCGTGCGATTCTTGTCACGATTCAGGGTCGCCAGCTCCATGTCGGCGCGCGCCTTTTCGACAGCGGCGACCTCGCGGTCGTATTGAGCCTGCAGATTGCGGGTGTCGATGCGGGCGATCACCTCGCCCTGGCGGACGTCCTGACCCTCACGCACGGTGACTTCCTCGACATCGCCGCTGACCTTGGATTTGACCGTGGCCTGCACCACCGGCGAGATCGAGCCGGACAACGGCAGCTGACGCGACAGCACGCGCGGCTGCACCGCAACGACATCCACCGCCGCCAGCTCCAGCGGCGCCACCGCCGCCGCCGCAGCCGGCGCCGCCGCCGCCGGATCGCGCATCGCAATCCATGCGACCACGCCGGCGATCACCGCCAGCACTGCCAGAATCCAGGCCCTCATGGATCTTTTCTCCCGGTCGCCGGCCGGCGTCTGCAGCTGCTGCGACTCGATGACCGAGTCTGGCGCGGACACGTGCGCGGCGCCGATGCGGGTCACGGACCCGGCCGTCAGCGACGGATCGACCGCCACATCGGACTCGGCCGGCGCGGGCTGCAGGACCGATTGCTGCCTTGCATTACTCTTCACCGCCATTTCTCCCTTGGGAATCTTCACGGGTATCGGCAGAACATGCCCCCCTTTGACGAGCCAGGAGCAGAAAAGGTTACAGCCCCCGGCCGAATATTTTCCTAGTTCATCCCGATGGCGGAAGAACACCGCAGCGACGCTTTGGTTACACGCCGTTGACGCCGTGGGAACCGCTCTTTAGGCTTGCCGCCCTTCGTTGGGGAGTAACCGCCGCTGCGCCGGCAGCGCCCTGGTTGCGAAAGGCGCTCGCGACGGGAGCGCGTCATTGGCCATGCGCCCGATCCCGGAAAAAAGCACATTCCATGGACGCCTTCCTGGTCTCTACCGGACTGGTCGCGCTCGCCGAGATCGGCGACAAGACCCAGCTGCTGGCGCTGCTGCTGGCCGCGAAATACCGCAGACCGGTGCCGATCGTGGCCGGCATCCTGGTGGCCACCCTGCTCAATCACGCCCTGGCCGGCGCCCTCGGCGCCTGGCTGGCATCGCTGCTCGATCCACTGCAGCTGCGCTGGATCCTGGGCCTGTCCTTCATCGCCATGGCGATCTGGACTTTGATTCCAGACAAGTACGAGGAACAGAACGCGCAGCCGCCACGCTATGGAATCTTCCTGGCCACGCTGCTGGCCTTCTTCGTGCTCGAGATGGGCGACAAGACCCAGATCGCGACCGTGGCGCTGGCCGCGAAATACGACTCCCTGGCCGCAGTGGTCGCCGGCACCACCTTCGGCATGATGCTGGCGAACGTGCCGGCAGTGCTACTGGGCGAAGTCGCCGCGCGCAAGCTGCCCATGCGCGTCGTACACGGCATTGCCGCCGGCATCTTCCTGCTGCTGGGCGTGTACATACTGCTGGGAGCCGTGCGTCACTGATACGGTGATATCTTAGACATCACAAGGAACCTTCACGCCGGAGCTCCCGTGTCCTTCTGGAATCGCCGCAAGCGCCTCGATACGGTCACCAGCGCAGTCTCCCACAACGCCCTGAAGCCCACCTTGAGCTGGCCGC
>JBDHQY010000380.1:0-3418 GCA_039807315.1 Steroidobacter sp.
GACGGCTCGCCATCGAGGGCTCGCACGACGAGTTCGACGAGCTGTCGGCCACCGTGAACCGGATGCTCGACCGCATCGAGCAGCAAACGGATCTGTTGCGCACGACTTTCGACAGCGCGGCGCACGATCTGCGCGCACCATTGTACCGGGCGCGCGTGCGTATCGAAGAAGCGCTCCAGCATCCGGATGTCGCCAGCAGCTCACGGGAAGTCATGGATGCGACGCTGACCGAGCTGGAACGCGTGCAAAGAACGCTCGGCACGTTGCTGCAGATTGCGCAGGCCGACGGCCGGGCACGCGAGCTCGCGCTCGAAGATGTCGATCTCGCGAATCTGGCACGGGAGATCGTCGATCTATACCAGCCCGAGGCCGGCACGCGCGGCATTACTCTGTCGTACGAGGGAAGCCCGAGTGCGGAGCTCAAAGGCAATCAGCAATTGCTGGCGCAGGCGCTGGTGAATCTGGTCGAGAACGCGCTCAAGTACGTGCCTGCCGGCGGCCGCGTGGACGTGGCGGTGCATGTCTCGGCGGACATCGCGCTATCGGTCGCCGACAACGGCCCGGGCGTTCCCGCCGAAGACCGGCAGCGCATCCTGCAACCGTTCATCCGCCTGGAGCGCGACCGCAGCCAGACCGGCAGCGGCCTGGGGTTGAGCCTAGTAGCGGCGGTGATGCGACTGCATCGCGCCACGGTCGAATTGCTCGACAATCATCCGGGACTGAAGGTGTCCTGCCGCATACCCATGCAGTAGTCCGCCCCGGCAGCGGCACTTCGACGGTGCCAGCGAGAAGTGACGAGACGCAGATCGGTACGGAAATCCCGCGCGCTTGTTTCGCGGAGAAAGGCATCCGCAGCACTCGTCGAATCAGGCGCAGCGCTCGATCGGGAGGACGGCAGATCAGACGAGCCGGGCCTGCGAAGCTGCGGATGCCGTGAAAGCGATCAGCTGCTTTGCTTGCCGGCTTTGCACTCCTTGATGAAAGTGACGCGGGCATCGCCGTGCAGTTTCTTGGCGGTCGCTTCCTTGCTGCAGGCCTTGGCCGCCGTGGTGGCCGAGGCAGCGCCGGAAGCAGGCTGGGCGGCAGACGCAGCACCGGCAACCAGCGACAAGGCAAGCGCGAGAGCGGACAACGACTTCATGGCGCGGACTCCTTGGAACCGCAATTTCGCGGCGGAATCACTATAGGTGGCGCTCGCGGCGCAGGGCTTAACTTGCGCTTAACTCTTCGTAATGGGCCCGGCCGCGGATTTCGTCGGCGGCCCGCAGTCAAAGCATCGACAGCGACTCTACGTAGAAAAGCTCGCACGCGCCGGCACCGGTATCGTCGCGAGTCAGGGACGAGTTCCACGTATAGCCGTTGGGACCGCTGACGTTGACAAGGAAACCCTGCATGCGCACCAGCTGGCCGCGACGCACTTTCCCGAGCAGGTCGCGAATGCGGGCGGTGGCGGGAATCAGGTGCATGTTGGCGCTGCCGCGCAGTGCCGTGTTCAGGTCGATGGCGGTTTCGTCGGGATAGAGCGTGAAGAAACGCGCGCCCTGGGTGATCCGGAAATGCTTCAGGACCGCGCTGTCGGACATCGGCCCCCAGCCGACGGCGAAATCGAACGGCGCCAGCTGGGCGCCGCCGTCCATCCGATATGGCTCGACCGACAGCACCCGGGCGCTGATGTCGTAACTTGCGCGCGGCGTCAGCTCGAACTCGCCCACCGCGAACGGCGGCGCTTCGATCGCTTTTTGCAGCGGCTCGGTTTCTACCAGCACCCCGGGCGGACGTTCGATCGGACGCCCCGACAACATGCCGGCCACGCCCACGCTGCAGACCACGATGGCCAGCAGGGGTTTCCAGAAATCACGCATGTGTCGTTCCTGCCAGGGCGCTAGCGCCAGGTCTGAGTTACTCGTTCTCGGTCATTCCCGCGCAGGCAGCGGCGGGAATCCATCCGAACCGGCAGGACGGATTGCCGTCCCGGCCTGCACGGGGGCGTGCTTTGCGCGGCAGCGACGAGCACATCTCCAACGTACGCGAGCCTCGTTGTCCGCCGTGACCTGCAACTATCGTTGCAGATCGTCGTGGCTCTCCTCCACTTTGACCCAGATTCCCTGATCGTCGCCACGAGTCGCATACTGGCGGCTCAGCACGCCGTTGCGCTGCTGGCTGGACGACTCGGCGATGCCACCGAGCTGCAACCATTCGCCCAGCTGACCGCTGATCTGCGTCGCCAGCTGCTGCGTCTCGATCCGGCCGGAATGCGTGTTACGCCGCTCGGACTGGTGCGAGATATCCAGCGTGACACGCTGGTCCGATACGCGCGGGGTCACCAGAAAACCGCTGCTCAGATTCCGATAGTCGGTGGAGGCTGCGACCCGCGGCCGGTGCCGGCCACCAACGGCGATTGCGCTCACCGCCGGCACGCTCTCACCGGCTGCGATATAGGCGGCGTTGCCTTCCAGCACCTGCACACTCGCGACGTCGTTGCCTTCGCGGCGCGCGGTCGCATCAGTTGCACGTAACGTCGCTCCCGACGCCTTGTTGCCGAGCGCGACCGATGCCGCTGCGTCCTCGCGCTCGATGACTTGCCGTGCCGCACGTCGGACCGAGACCAGCAGCTGTCGTGGTGGTTGATCGATCTGCTGCAGCGCCTGACGCAGTTGCGTCACGTTGGCGCTGCTGGCACGCACGAACAGCTTGTAGTCGGTCCCGCTCACTGCGCCGCCCGGCTCGACCAGCGGCTGCAGGATGGGAATGACCTCATCCGCAGTACGGTATTTCAGCTCGATGATTGCCAGCGACTGCGCCCAGGCCACGCCGGCCATCAGGCAGGCGCCGAGCGCGGGCAGCAGCCGCAATGCGGAACGGATGGCTCTCATGCCGGGATCGTCCCAGGAAACATGGACGCGGATTCTGGCCGCGTCCGGGGATGGACGCCAGATCGGCACGGCCAGAGTGAGAGCCCTGTCGCTTGTTTGCCACTCAAGAGCTGCACGGCGCGGCCGATGAAGCAGCTGTACGGGCGACAGCAATCCGCAGACCCGCTTCTGGAAGTCTCATCTCAATGAATCTGATTATCGGCATGGTCGTGGTGATCGGCTGCGTGCTGGGCGGTTTCGCCGTGCACGGCGGGCAATTGCTGGCGCTGTGGCAACCCTCCGAGCTGCTCATCATCGGCGGTGCCGCTGCCGGCGCATTCCTGATCGCCAATCCCCTGAGTGTGACCAAGCGCGCGCTGGGCGGCATTGCCGGCCTGCTCAAGGGCGCGCCATACAAGAAAGAGCACTACTTGGCGCTGCTCGCGCTGATGTACGAGCTGCTGGCGCTGGCGCGCAAGGAAGGCATGATGGGCCTGGAGCGCGTCATCGAGGAGCCCGAGAAGAGCGAACTGTTCCAGAAGCAGCCGCTGATCGCGCAGGATCAT
>JBDHQY010000381.1:0-3415 GCA_039807315.1 Steroidobacter sp.
CGATCATCGCCAGCCGCATGGTCTCCGGCGTGCGAAAGCCGAACACGCCCGGGTTGCCGATGTTCAGCGGAATGATGTCGTGACCCATGCGCTCCATCTCGTTGGCGCGCCGTGCCAGATCGCCGCGGATCTCGTAGCGGACGTTGGCAAGGCCGGAGCTGGGACGGATGGTGCGCATGGCTCGAATCGCTGCTTGAAAGTTCGACAAAGATAACAGAGTCGATTCAATAGCAGGCCGTACAGCCGCCGGCTGCGGCCGGCATCACAGTGTCGTGGTTTTGCATGGAGTCGCTGCCGGCGGGCCGCCGCCGCTTCAATGCTCCAGCAGCAGCGAACCGAAGCCGTCGAGCTTGTCCTCGATGCCGTTGCTGCGCAGCGCCTGCCAGTAGGTGCAGGTGTTCACCGCCAGCACCGGCTTGCCGAGCCAGCGCTCCGCCTCGGCGGCCACCCGCGAGAACGCCAGATTGGTGCCCACCTGCAGGATGAGCTCGACGCTGGGATCGTCGACCTCGCGCACCGCACGCCGCAGCCGCTCCGGCGACTCGTGGGCCATCAGCAGCGGACTGTTGCACTTCAGCCCCAGCAGGTTCACCACCTCGAAGCCGTTGTCGGCGAACGAGCGGCGCACCTGCGCGTCGCCCGACGGCATGTAAGGGGTGATCAGGCTGATGCGCCGGATGCCGCCGTAACGCTGGATGGCGGCCTGGCAGGCCAGCGCGCCGAGCACCACCTTGGTGTGGGCACGCGATTCCAGATGAGTCTGCAGGCCGGCCGGATCGAGCGTGCCTTCCCAGAAGGTCTCGGCCGTCATGGCCATGATGATGGTGCTGGGAGCGCAGGCCATGATCGTATCGACGGTGGCCTCGAGCGCGCCGCGCACCCCGTGCATCATGCTGCTGAACTCCTCCTCGGTGCCCACCGGGGTATCCGGGATCAGCACCCGCGCCATCTGGTTGCTGACGCCAGGCGGCCGCATGGCATCGAATTCGGGCTGCACGATGGTGTTGGTCGCGGGCGCGATCACGCCTATTTTCAGGCGCGAGCCGAGTGCGTCGGGCATGTAGCCGATCCATGAAGCCGTTGGGGAGCGTGAGTTTACGCAAACCCCGGCTCAGCGTGCGCCGCGGCCTGTGCGGTACCCGCCGTCCCCGCGGACACGCTTGGGGTTTTCGCCCGCACCCTTCCAACAGCTCGTCACCGGCGCTTCCGCAAAGCCTTCCGGACCGCGGAATTTCCTTGTCGATCAAGGAGAAAGCTCTCCGATACCGCGCAAGCGGCGGTTTGACTCCAAGACCGGCTTCCGTTAGCGTGCCCCGCCGCTGCCCGGCGGGCGGCCCCAAGCACTCGACATTCATTTGGAGCCAGGCGTGAGCAAGATTCTGGTAGGCCTCAAGCGCGTGGTGGACTACAACGTCCGCGTCCGCGTCAAGCCCGACGGCACCGGCGTGGTGACCGACGGCGTGAAGATGAGCATCAACCCTTTCGACGAGATCGCGCTCGAAGAAGCGCTGCGGATCAAGGAAAAGGGCGGTGCCAGTGAAGTCATCGTCGCCAGTATCGGCCCGGCCGACACCCAGCAGCAGCTGCGCACCGGCCTGGCCATGGGCGCCGACCGCGCCATCCTGGTGCAGAGCGATTCGCCGCTGGAGCCGCTGGCCGCCGCCCGGATCTTCCTCAAACTGATCGAGAAGGAAGCTCCGCAGATCGTGCTGCTCGGCAAGCAGGGCATCGACGACGACAACAACCAGACCGGCCAGATGCTGGCGGCGCTGTGGAACCGGCCGCAGGCCACCTTCGCCTCCAAGGTCGAGCTGGAAGGCGGCAAGGCCAAGGTGACCCGCGAGGTGGATGCGGGCCTGGAGACCATCGAGGTCGATCTGCCGGCGGTGCTCACCACCGACCTGCGCCTCAACGAGCCGCGCTACGTCAAGCTGCCGGACATCATGAAAGCGAAGAAGAAGCCGCTGGACACCCTCGCCCTCGCGGACCTGGGCGTGGACACCGCCAACCAGTTCAAGACCCTCAAGTACGAGCCGCCGGCGGCGCGCTCCAAGGGCATCATGGTGCAGGACGTGTCGGAACTGGTCGCCGCGCTCAAGCAGAAGGGGTTGGTGTGATGGCAAAGATTCTCGTCGTCGCCGAACATTCCGGCGGCAAACTCAATCCGTCCACGGCCAAGTGCGTGGCCTGCGCCAGCAAGATCGAAGGCGCGGAGATCGACGTCGCCGTCCTCGCGGCGGACGCCGCAGCGGTTGCGACCCAGGCCGCGGCCATTGCCGGCGTGAAGCGCGTGCTCAAGGTCGAGAATGCCGCGAATGCCGAGCCGCTGGCGGCCGTACTCGCTCCGCAGGTCGCCGCCCTGGCGGCGAATTACACCCATGTGTTCGGCCCTTCCACCACCTTCGGCAAGGATCTGATGCCGCGAGTGGCTGCACTGCTGGGCGTAGGGCAGCTGAGCGACGTGATGGCGGTGGAATCGGCTCATCGCTTCCGTCGTCCGGTCTATGCGGGCAACGCCGTGATCACGGTCGAAGCGCCGCAGGACAAGAAGCTGGTGCTGACCGTGCGCACCGCTTCGTTCCAGCCGGCGCCCGAGGGCGGTAACGCCGCCATCGAAGCGGCCGGCGTCAATGCGGAATTGCCCACCCACACCCGCTTCGTCGGCCGTTCGGCTGCCGCCACCGGCCGCCCGGACCTGCAGACGGCTGCTCGTGTGGTTTCCGGCGGCCGCGCGCTGGGCAGTGCCGAGAATTTCAAGATCATCTACAGCCTGGCCGACAAACTCGGCGCCGGCGTGGGCGCCTCGCGTGCCGCGGTGGATGCGGGCTACGCCGCCAACGATCTGCAGGTCGGCCAGACCGGCAAGATCATTGCGCCGGAGCTGTACATGGCCATCGGCATTTCCGGCGCCATCCAGCACCTCACCGGTATCAAGGACGCGCGCACCATCGTCGCCATCAACAAGGACGCCGAAGCGCCCATCTTCGAGGTGGCGGACATCGGTCTGGTCGGCGATCTGTTCAGCATCCTGCCGGAGCTGGAGAAGGCGTTGGGCTGACGCACCTGCGCAGCGGGCGCTGAAACGAAAAGGGGACGCTTGCGGCGTCCCCTTTTTTTTGCGGATTGCGAGCGTTCATCGATACGCGCGCAATCGCCAGTGGTCCTCAGACCTGGGTGAGCACGTACTCCGCGCTCGACACGCGGAACTCGCCCTTGGCCTCGACATTCACCTGCTTGACCACGCCATTGTCGACGACCAGGGCAAAGCGCTGGCCGCGAGTGCCCATGCCGAAACCGGTGGCGTCCAGCTCCAGGCCCAGCGCCTTGGTGTACTCGGCGTTGCCGTCGGCCAGCATGTCCACCTTGCCTTCCACCGCCTGGGCCTTGCCCCAGGCCTTCATGACGAAGGCGTCGT
>JBDHQY010000382.1:0-3412 GCA_039807315.1 Steroidobacter sp.
CCTGTTCACCAACAGCCCGCAGAAAATCGCCGCCTTGCGCGGCGCCGGCATCGAAGTGGTCTCCGATCAGCGGCTGCTGGGCGGCGTCAACCGTCACAACATCCGCTACATCCACGCCAAGCGTGAGCACGCCGGCCACCTGATACCTGAGATCGATCTGGAAAACGCCGCGAAAATGAGCGGCGCTCAGGGCCGCGACCCCGGCTGACCCGACAGCGGCCAGGGCAGCGCCTGCAGCTCGCCGACCAATTCCGTCAGGCACCCGGTCAGATGTGCGAACAGCGCGGCGCCGCGCTCGGCATCCGCTCTGGCGGCGGCGCCGGATACGCCCGACGCGTCGAGATCCTGGCCCATCCAGCCGAAACCCACCGGCCTCTCCACTCCCAACTGCCGGTTGTCGCGCCCCAATCGATGCGCCAGCGATGTCACCGTCGGCGCTCGCTCGCGGCGGACCAGGGCCGGATGCAAATGCAGCATGAGCGAAGTTTCGAGCTCGCCGCCATGCAGGCCATGACGAAGCTCGTCCTGGTCGAACAGACCCGGCGGCTGGCCGAAGGCGAAATAATTTCCTCTCGCCACCAGCAACCCCAGCTCCTGCCGCAGCCGCAGCGCGGCCAATTGCACCAACGGCACATTGCCGCCATGCGCATTGAGTATCAGGAGTTTGCGAATACCGGCCCGGGCCACGCTTCGTCCTACTTCGAGCCAGCAGCTCAACAGCGGCTCGACCGCGATGGTGAGCGTGCCGGCGTAGTCCACGTGCTCGAGACTGTGGCCTATCGACAGGGTCGGCAGCACCAGCAGATCGTGCGGCACGCGCTGCATGACGGCCCGCGACAACGCCTCGGCGAGGAACGTGTCGGTTCCCAGCGGCAGATGCGGCCCATGCTGCTCGATCGCACCCACCGGCAGCAGCGCCACCAGCCGCTCGGCAGCGAGCCCCGCGAAATCCTGGGTCGTGAGGTTGTGCCAGAATTCTGTCCGGATCATCGCGGCAGTGTAACGGATCCGTTCCCGATCCAACGATGGCTGCCGCGCTCGGCGTGAAATTCGTTCGCACATGCGTTGTCCCGGCGAAAACGCCGGCCGATAATCCCCATTCATTTTCCCATTTGGAGTTCGACCGTGTCGCAACATGTCCAGGTGAACGTCGCCGAGCGCGTCATGCGCATTACCCTGGCGCGTCCCGAAAAAAAGAATGCCCTGACCAATGACATGTACGACGCCCTCGCAGCAGCGCTGATGCGCGCCGAGAGCGACCCGGAGATCCGGGCAGTATTGCTCGAGGGCAGCGGCGATACGTTCACGGCCGGCAACGATCTGGCCGACTTCGCCGCGGTGGCCGCCGGCAAGGCGTCGCGCGCCGACATGAAGGCGTTCATGTTCCTGCAGGCGCTGGCGCGCGCTCAGAAGCCCTACGTGGCTGCGGTGCATGGCCTGGCCGTCGGCATCGGCATGACCATGCTGATGCACTTCGACCTGGTCTTCGTCGCCGAGGATACGAAGCTCTCGGCACCTTTCGTCAATCTGGCCGTGGTACCGGAGGCCGCCTCGAGCTGGCTGATTCCCGCGCGTATCGGCCATGCGCGGGCATTCGCGATGTTTGCGCTGGGCGAGTCCATCGACGGGCGCACAGCCGCCTCCCTGGGTCTGGTCAACGCCGCCCTGCCCGCCGCCGAAGTCCATGCCAAGGCGCTGGCTGCCGCAAAGACGCTGGCGGCGAAACCGGCTGGCTCGTTGCGGGAAACCAAGAAGCTGATGCGCGATGCCGCGGCGATCTCGGCCCTCATGGCCCGCGAGAGCGAGATCTTCGGCGCGCGCCTGCTGACTCCGGAAGCCGCAGAAGCTTTCCGGGCTTTCGCCGAACGTCGGCCGCCGGACTTCTCCAAGATCTCGGGCTGAGGGTAAGGAATCCTTCGGACCGGATTTGCACACGCCGCGCTGTCGCTCTCGGACAACTCCCGGGCGCTTTCAGACCCATCGAGGAATGACGCGCGAATCCGGCGATGGACACCGCGCCTGCCGGGCTATTTCTGACGGCGCTTGAACCGCTGCTGGCGATCCTTGCGCTGCCGGGCTTCATTCTGGATGCGTCCGAGCAGCAGCGAGTGCTCCGGCATGTCCGGCTCGTCCTCGACGCTCCACTGTTCCTTGAAGGCCTGCAGCGCTTCGCTCTGCACCGCCGCGTGCCGGTTCGAGAGCATCAGGGACGATGGCGCACACACCCGTGCCCGGATCAGGCCCAGGTCCTCGGCGGCGTGGAACAAGCTCGGATACCAGCTCTGCCACGCCGGCAACAGGCTCTCGACCTGCTCGCGCAGGCTCTTGCGTTGCGAAGTTTCAGCGCTGCCGGTCATGTTGGCGCCCTTTTACCACGGAGCGCCCGACCGATTGAACAGCAGGCATTCGCGCGATCGGACCCAGGTTTTTGCGTCTGGAGGAGCGCCTCGCATATTGCTATCGTGACCGGTGCCGAAGTTCCGACGATACGAGCACCGAGATGACCCCAAAACACGCGGCCACGCAGGGAACCTGCCTGTGCGCAGCGGTCCGTTACGAGGTCGACGGCCCGTTCAGCCTGCTGGTGCACTGCCATTGCTCGATGTGCCGCAAGCATCACGGCAGTGCGTTCGGAACCTTTGCCGGCGCGCCGCTGATGGGCTTTCGCTGGCTCGGCGGCGCCGATCACGTACTCACCTACACGTCCTCGGAGAAGGGTCGGCGTTCCTTCTGCCGCACCTGCGGCTCGGTGACGCCCCTGCTGCTGCAGGACCTGGACCTGGCGATCTGCCCGGCGGGCAATCTGCTGGACGATCTGCAGATCCGCCCCAGCGCCCACTATTTCGCTGCCTCCAAGGCGCCCTGGTACTCGATCACCGACGGTCTGCCGCAGCACGAGGAATATCCGGAGGAGTTCGGCACCACCGGCGTGACGCGGCCGCAGGTCGAGCCGCGCCAGGGCGTCATCGACGGCAGCTGCCTGTGCGGCGATGTGGCCTACGAGATCACCGGTCCGGCGCTGCGAATGGTGCATTGTCACTGCTCACGCTGCCGGCGCGGCCGCAGCGCCGCACATGCCAGCAACGCGGTCTATCGCATCGACGACGTTCGCTTCACCCGCGGCGAGGCCAACGTCGGGCTCTACAAGGTGCCCGAAGCGAAGTACTTCGCCGTCGCCTTTTGCCGGCGCTGCGGCGCATCCATGCCGCACCGCTCGCCCGAGCGCGGCATCATGATCGTGCCCGCCGGTTCGCTCGACACCGATCCGGGCGTGCGCCCGCAATGCCATATTCATGTCGGCTCCAAGGCGAACTGGTTCGAGATCAGCGATTCGCTGCCGCGGCATCAGGCCAACCTTCCGCAATAGCCGCGCCATCGCCCGGGCGCGGATCCACCATGCAGCCCCTGGTCC
>JBDHQY010000383.1:0-3412 GCA_039807315.1 Steroidobacter sp.
TGCCGGCGATCACGAGCAGCGGCGTGTTCTCCTGCTTGTAGCGCATTGCCGCATCGAAAATGCTCATCTGCTCGCCGCTCGGCACGTGCACGGTGACGCCGCCTTCGGTGCCCGGCGCCAGTTGGTTGCGCAAGCGGATGTTGGCGAACGTGCCGCGCATCATCACCTCGTGGTTGCCGCGTCGCGCGCCGTAGGAGTTGAAATCCTTCGGTTGCACGCCCAGGGACATCAGATACTTCGCGGCGGCGCTCGACTTCGAGATGTCGCCGGCCGGCGAGATGTGATCCGTGGTGACCGAATCGCCCAGCAGCGCCAGCACGCGTGCATTGCGGATGTCGGCGACGGCGCCCGGCTTCATCGTCATGCCGACGAAGTAGGGAGGGTTCTTCACGTAGGTGGATTTGTCGTTCCAGGAGTAGATCTTGCCCGCGGGCAGGCTGATCGAGTTCCAGTTCTCATCGCCCGTGAACACGCTCGCGTAGCTCTTGCGGAACATGGCCGAGTCGACCGACTTGGCGATGAAGGCCTGGATCTCGGCCGGGGTCGGCCAGATGTCCTTGAGATAGACCGGCTTGCCGTCGCTGCCGGTGCCCAGCGGTTCGGTCGTCAGGTCCAGGTCCAGCGTACCGGCGAGCGCGTAAGCGACCACCAGCGGCGGCGAGGCCAGGAAGTTCATCTTCACATCCGGATGCACGCGGCCTTCGAAGTTGCGGTTGCCGGAGAGCACCGAGCAGGCGATCACGTCGCCGGCCTTCACCGCCTCGGAGATCTCCGGCTTCAACGGACCGGAGTTGCCGATGCAGGTGGTGCAGCCGTAGCCCACGGTATAGAAGCCCAGGGCTTCCAGGTCCGGGGTCAGCCCGGCCTTGGCCAGATAGTCGGTGACGACGCGCGAGCCGGGCGCCAGGCTGGTCTTCACCCACGGCTTGGAGGTGAGGCCACGCTGGTGCGCGTTGCGGGCGAGCAGGCCGGCTGCGATCAGCACCGCCGGGTTCGAGGTGTTGGTGCAGCTGGTGATGGCGGCGATCAGCACGGCGCCGTCCTTCACTTCGAACTGTTTGCCGTCGACCGACGCCTTGCCGATGCCGGTGGCGGCCGGGTTCTTCTGCTTGCGCTCTTCCGCCATCTTGGCGTGAGCGCTCTCGTAAACTTGCTTGGCGGTGCGCAGCGGCACGCGATCCTGCGGACGCTTCGGACCGGCGAGCGACGGCTCGACCGTGCTCAGGTCCAGCTCCAGCACATCGGTGTAGTCGGCCTGCGGCTGGCCGTCTTCACGCCACATGCCCTGGTGCTGCGCGTACGCCTTCACCAGCGCGATCTGCTCGGCGCTGCGGCCGGTCAGCTCCAGGTAGCGCAGCGTTTCGTTGTCGATCGGGAAGATGCCGCAGGTGCTGCCGAATTCCGGCGCCATGTTGGCGATGGTGGCGCGATCGGCCAGCGGCAGATTGGCCAGGCCGTCGCCGAAGAACTCCACGAACTTGTCGACCACGCCCTTCTTGCGCAGCATTTCGGTGACCGTCAGCACCAGGTCGGTGGCGGTGGCGCCGGCCGGCAGGCTGCCGGTCAGCTTGAAGCCGATGACGTGCGGAATCAGCATGGTCACCGGCTGGCCGAGCATGGCGGCTTCGGCTTCGATGCCGCCCACGCCCCAGCCCAGCACGCCCAGGCCGTTCACCATGGTGGTGTGCGAGTCGGTGCCCACCAGCGTGTCCGGATAGGCCCAGCGCACGCCGTCCTTCTCGGCGTCGAACACGACGCGTGCCAGATGCTCGATGTTCACCTGATGCACGATGCCGGTGTTGGGCGGCACCACCTTGAAATTGCGGAATGCGGTCTGGCCCCAGCGCAGGAATTCATAGCGCTCGGTGTTGCGGTTGAATTCGATGGCGGTGTTCTCGGCCAGCGCCTGCGCAGTGCCATAGGCGTCGACCTGCACCGAGTGGTCGATCACCAGCTCGGCCGGCGACAGCGGGTTGATCTCGTCGGCATTGCCGCCGAGCTTGATCATGGCTTCGCGCATCGCCGCCAGATCCACCACCGCGGGCACGCCGGTGAAGTCCTGCATGATGACGCGGCTGGGCGTGAAAGAGATCTCGTAGGAGGGTGCCGCCTTCGGATCCCAGTTGAGCAGCGCGTCGATGTCGGCGCGGGTGACGTTCACGCCGTCTTCGAAGCGCAGCAGGTTTTCGAGCAGGATCTTCAGCGAATACGGCAGGCGGGCGACGTTACGGTCCTTGAGCGCAGCCAGGCTGAGAATTTCATAGTTGCTGCTGCCGCAAGCGAGCGTGGTGCGCGCCTTGAACGAGTCTTTCATGCGTCCTCCGGGAGGAATAAAGGGGTGGGACCCTCACCTCAGCGGCGGTCCCTTCGAAAAGCGCGCGGATTATAGCGGCTCGGAGCGCCGAAGGAGACCTGGGGAATAAGGGAATTGACGGCTGTGATATCGAAAAACTCTGGCGAGCGCTCGACGGACGTCTGAGCGTCGACCCGGTGCGCGTTTATGCGACTCGTTCGGTTGCGGGATGCGAGCGGCCGTCGGGGTGCGGCCCGGTCGATTCGATCACGCCGCCGCCCAGGCATTCCTCGCCCTCGTAGAAGACGACGTACTGGCCGGGCGTCACCGCTCGCTGCGGTGTCTGGAAGCGCACCTCGAGCCTGCCGGCCGCGAGCACCTGCACCTCGCAGGCCTGATCGGGCTGCCGATAGCGGACCTTGGCGTGGCAGCGGAATTGTCCGGCGGGCGGCGCGCCCGCGATCCATTCGAGCTGGGAGGCCGACAGCCGCTCGCTGAGCAGGGCCGGGTGATCGTGCCCCTGGACGACCAGCAGCACGTTGCGTTCGAGATCCTTGCCGGCCACGTACCAGGGAGCAGCGCCGGCATCGTTGCGACCGCCGATGCGCAGGCCCTGGCGCTGGCCGAGCGTGTAGTACATGAGCCCCTGATGACGGCCGACCTTGCGGCCTTCGACCGTTTCCATGTCTCCTGGCTGTGCGGGCAGATATTGCGCAAGAAACTGCGCGAACGGACGCTCGCCGATGAAGCAGATGCCGGTGCTGTCCTTCTTGTCGAACACCGGCAGCGTCAGCTCGCGGGCGATGCGGCGCACTTCGTCCTTGTGCCGAGCGCCGATCGGAAACAGCGTGCGCGCCAGCGCTGCCGCCGGCATGGCGTGCAGGAAATAGCTTTGGTCCTTGTCCGGATCCAGGCCTTTCAGCAGTCGTGGCCGGTCACCGTGAACCACGCGGGCGTAATGGCCGGTGGCGACCCAGTCCGCGCCGAGCCGCCGCGCGTAGTCGAAGCACACCCCGAACTTGATTTCCCGGTTGCAGAGCACGTCCGGGTTGGGCGTGCGGCCGGCCCGGTATTCTTCGAGGAAGTAGCTGAATACGCGCTCGCGGTACTCGCCGGCGA
>JBDHQY010000384.1:0-3406 GCA_039807315.1 Steroidobacter sp.
TCGCAGCACGGCGCCGTTGGCATCCGCGCCGATCGGAATATCCAGCGGGCGTTCGCGGAGATCAATACCCGCTGCCGTCCGAGCTCGACCGCGCCACCGCCCGTCGCCTGATTGGCGTTGCGCACGGCTTGCGCGATCTGCTCGGCCGAAAGATCCAGCGCCCGGAGTCGATCCGCGTCGATTTCCACCTGTAGCTGGCGAGCCGCTCCACCCACCGTGGCTACTTCGGCAACGCCCTGCACGCTCTGCAGCTCGGGTTTGATCACGAACTCCTGCAACGCGCGCAATCTGTCCGGCGCCACGTCACCGTGTTTCGCCAGCAATGCATATTGGAAGATCCAGCCGACGCCGGAGGCGTCCGGGCCCAGCGAAGTGGTCGCGCCGGGCGGCAGCGCCGGCGCCAGCTGACTGAGGCGCTCGAGCACGCGTGAACGAACCGAGTCGGCATCGACTTCATCGGACAGGACCACGTACACGTAGGCCTCTCCGAACATGGAGATGCCGCGCACCGTGGTCGCGCCCGGCAAACCCAGCAGCGCCGTGGTGACGGGATAGGTGAGCTGGTCCTCGACCAGCTGCGGCGGCTGCCCGGGGAAGCTGGCCCTGACGATGACCTGATTGTCGGAAAGGTCCGGCAGCGCATCGAGCTTCAGGCGCTGTGCGGTGATGCCGGCAACGACTGCCAGAACCAGCGCACCGCAGAGGATCCAACCGCGAAAGCGCAGAGCCCAGTCGATGATGCGTTCGATCATGGCGCCTGCCGCAGTCTTGCCGCAGCCGCGGCAATCTCAATCCGCATGATGCTCGTGACCGTGGTGATGATGGCCGGAGGAGTCCGCCGTCGCCAGCTCGACGTCAGCGGATTTGTCGTGCGACATCGCCGGTGCGACCGCGATATCGGCGGCCTTGCCGTGCTCGTGCTGCATCGTCTTCGCGACCTCTACGGCTGCGTGTTTGCCATGATGCATGGTCGAAGCGACCTCGATGTCGCCGTGCTCGACGGCCTGCGTCGTCGCCGCGAATCTGTTCCAGGAGGACTGCAGCGAGCTTTCGGCGCTCAGCATGAACTGACCGTTGGCGACCACGCTCTGGCCGGCGTCCAGACCCTCCAGCACTTCGATGCGATCGCCGCTCTCGGCGCCCAGCCGCACCGGCGTCGGACGGAAATGATTGTCCGACTCCGCCACGATCACGAAGTCGCCTCGTCCGGTGCGCAACACGGTATCCGCAGGAACCGTCAGCGAACGTCGCGTCTTCATTTTGATGCGGCCCTCCAGCAGCGTTCCCGGCAGGAACCGATGCGCCGTGGCCGCGAGGGGCACCCGCACGCGCGCGGTCCTCGACACCGGGTCGACCACCGCCAGCGCTGGATCGAGCCGGGACGTCACCATCACATCGCGTTCGAACGTGGAGCGCAACTCGACGGCATCGCCGGGCTGGATCTGGCTCAACAGATCCGGCGTAAGAATGATCTCGGCCCAGGCTGCATGCCGGTCGGCGTAGCTCACCACGATCTCGCCCGGCGTCACGAAGGCGCCTTCGCGCGCACCGATACTGGTGATCACACCGTCATGCGCAGCCAGCACCGGAACTACATCCTGGACGCGCCGGAACCGCTCCAGATCGTTCAGCACCGAAACCGGAACATCCGCAGCAATGAGGCGGTTGCGTACCCGGTAGCGCTCGCGCGCCACGCTCGCGAGCATGAGATCCGGCGAAGCGTTGCCGACGACCATGCCGGACTCGCCGCCTTTCGCCGCGAGCAGCGAGTCCCGGCGCGTCAGCAGATCGATGTAGTCCTTCTGCCGTTGCTGCAGCTCCGGCGAGTAGATCTCGTACAGAACCTGCCCGGCACGCACCGCCTGCCCGATCCCGGAGACGCCCAAGCGGGTGATCCAGCCTTCCACCTTGGGCGAGAGCGTCACGGCACGGCGCTCATCCGCAACCACTTGCGCCGCAACGGCCGCCGCAGGGCTGAAATCGACCGGCTGAATGGATTCCGTCACCACCCCCAGCCGCGCCTGCATCTGCGGCGCGACCGAGACCTGCTGCGAGTGCGCCTCCATGGGCGCCTGCGTCCGCTGCACCAGATCCATGCCGCAGATGGGACAGGAGCCCTCGTGATCCGCGGTCACGTGCAAATGCATCGGGCAGTACCACCCGCCCGCTTCGGGCGCGTGGGCCGCATGCATCGATGATTCCCGTGCCTGGCGCGACTGCACCACCAACACGGCTGCGGCGGCGACACAGAGTCCCGCCGCCGCAGCCATGAGCACGAATTTCAGCCTGAGTGGAGCCACGAACGCCTCCATGGAGGGGCGGCACGCCGCCCCCCTCATGCTTCATCTCACGAGAATGTTGTCGCCGCGCCCCATTTTCGGATCTGCATCCTTGGTGAACTGCAGCACCGCGATCGCGCCCGTCAGCGCCTGACGCAGCGAGTGCGTGACGATGGCGTTCGCGCCTTCGATCGGCGAGATGATGTCGAACGCCGCGGCATCGCCGGGCCCGACCACATAAGTCTGCAGGCCGACCAGCACGTTCTTCGGATTGCCGCTCGGATACACGCGATCCCAGATTCCGGCAATCGGATGGAACGAGGAGAACTCGTTCGCGCCCGCGTTCACGAAGTGGATGCGCACGCGTTCGCCCGGCTTCGCCTGCAGCATGCGCGTCGCGTTCGGATCGTGCACCGGGTCGTACTTGAAGATGCCGCCGTTGAACATGACGTTGGTCCACTTGTTGGCCATCATGTCGTCCTGGTTGTCAGGATTCGGATACAGCTCGGCCTGGATCAGCACGTATTCCCGATCCGCCTTCGGCAACGCATTGCCGTCCTTGGGGTCGACGATGATCACGCCGTACATGCCGCGCGCGATGTGCTGGATCATCGGATCGGAACCGCAGTGGTAGTAGAACGTACCCGGATAGGTCGGCGTCCAGGTGAAGCTCTTGCTCTGTCCCGGCTGCACCGACTCGAACTCGTTGAGCACATCGACACGCGCAGCGTGGAAATCGATCGAGTGCGAGTTCTTGTTGGCCTTGTCGTTGTTCAGCGTGAACTCGACCACGTCGCCTTCGGTGACGCGCACCACGGGTCCAGGCACCTGCCCCTCGTAAGTCCAGGCGCGGTACATGGTGTTCTTGTTGTCGATGGGAACCTCGGTCTCGAGCGCGTTGAGCGTGATTTTTACCGTCTTCGCCTCGGCCGCCGCGGTTGCAAGCACCGCCAGGCACAGGGCTGTTGCCAGGGTTTTCAAGATTGTTCTCCCGTTGATGTGTGGTTCGTTGGAATCAGCCGGATTGCGTCTTGCTGATGAAGCGCAGGTACTTGACCAGGTCGTGGATCTGATCGTCCGTCAGCACACTGCCCCACGTCGGCATGAGCACGGATTTGCTCACGGAC
>JBDHQY010000385.1:0-3395 GCA_039807315.1 Steroidobacter sp.
GCCGGTGAGGGCGATCGCCTCGGGGGTGCGGGCGGCCTGTTGTTCGAAGCGCTCGTGCAGGGTCCAGGCGGCAGCGTAGTGGGGTATCGCGGCCGCCTCACCCACCAGCTCCGAGCGCTCGACCGCCGTTAGTAGCGGCAGCTCCGCCACATGCATGGCCGGGTTTGCGGCGACAGCGGCCAATAGTTCGTGATAGTGCCCGAGCCAGCGGCTCACGGTCTGCGCGTCCAGCAGGTCCGAGTTGTAGTCGCACTCCAGTAGCAGACTGCGGCCGTCGTCCACCGCGTTGATACCGAACTCGAAGTTGTAGAACGCTTTCGGCGCATCGATGCCGTCCACGCCGATGTCGCCGAAGTCGAACGGAGCACCCAGCTTGTCGATGTTGAAGATTACCGTGACCAGCGGCGTGCGGCTCGGATCCCGCGGCAGCCTGAGCCGGTGTACGAGACTGCCGAACGTGAGCTGCTGGTGCGCCTGCGCCTCCAGGAACGTCTGGCGTGCGCTGTGCAGATGTTCGGCGAACGAGTGCTGCATCTCGACACGACAGCGCAGCGGTATCGTATTGACGCCGTGCGCGACCAGATAGCCGTTCTCTTCCAGCGCCTGGCTTGCCATCGGGACGCCGATCACCAGCTCTTCACTCGAGCTCAGCCGCGCGATCAGCACTTCGAACGTTGCCAGCAGCGTGACGTACAGGGTGGCACCCTGCTGCATGCCCATTCTGCGAACGGCCTGATACAGAGCCGGGTCGATGGCGAGTACCTGGCGGCCGGCGTTGTAGGTCTTGAGCGGCGGTCGCGGCCGATCGAACGGCAGCTCGAAGGAGGGAACGCCCGCCGCGAACTGCTCCACCCAATAGTCTTCTGCGAGGCGCGCCTGGGTCACGGCACTCGCTGACTGGCTGTTGGTGACGAAATCGCTGTACGAGGCCGCCGGTGGTAACTGTGCGGCCAGGCCGAAGCGGTCGGCTGCGTAAGCTCGAGCGAGGTCGGCGAAGATCACCGCGGAAGACCAGCCGTCGACAACCATGTGATGCGCGGTGAATATCAGGCGGTGCAGGTCGGCAGTCTCGCGGATGAGCTGCGCTCGCCACAGCGGGGCGACGCTCAGGTCGAACGCGGTTCGTGTCTCGCGATCCAGCAACTGCTGGATGGCGGCATCCCTCTGCGCGGCATCGATGGAGCTCAGATCGACCAGCGGCAGCTGCACGTCGATGGATTCCAGCACTTCCTGTCTTTCTGCGTCGTCGCTGAGCCGCAGGCGCAGAGCTTCGTGCCGCTGCACGACCTGCTGCAGGGCATTGCGCAGCGACGAGTGCGAGAGCGGACCACGCAAGCGCAAAGCGAAGCACTGGTTGTAGGCACAGTTCGCCTCCGTGCCCAATTGGACGACGGCGCATATCTCGCGTTGCTGCTCCAGGAGCGCGAGCGTCTGTTGCTGCGGTTCGCCGAAGGGATCGAAATCCACCGGCAGCCACGATCCGGATGGGGGCGAGAGGTCAGCCATTGGCAGTCGCCGTTTCTATGAGCTGCAGGTACTTGCCCGGACGTTGCGGGTCCGGAACGAACCAGGCTTCCTTGCCGGAGGCATCGCGGCCTTTGCGGGCCTCGCCTGCCCGGCCGGGCAGGAACTCGCAAGCCTGCATTTCCTCGAGCGTGCTGCGAAACGCAGCGGCGACATGCTCCAGATCGGCGTCGGAGTGCGCCAGCGTCAGGAAGCAAGGGCGGCCGTCCCAGATGTGCACGCCCTTCTCGCGCATGCTGGTGAAGAACACCGTGGCGAGCGGCAGGTCCGCCGGGAACGTTATGCAGAACAACGAGGCGAAGTGATTGATCTGCACCGGCGCTCCGAGTTCGGCGGCGCATCGGCGCAGGCCCTCGACGAACGCGGTGGTGCGCAGATTCAGGCCGCGCTGCAGTTCCGGGCCCTCCTGCTTTAGGCGCAACAGCACGGCGCGTGCCGCGGCCAATGCCAACGGGTGGCGCACGAAAGTGCCGGCGAAAAAAGTGACACCGACTTCCGGGCCGGATTCATCGCCGAAGCGCCAGGCGCCGCCATCGAGGGCGTCCAGGTACTTGGCACTGCCGGCGACCACGCCGATCGGCAACCCTCCGCCGATCACCTTGCCATAGGTAGCTATGTCGGCCTTGACCCCGAACAGCACCTGCGCGCCGCCGGGATGCACGCGGAAGCCGGTCACGACCTCATCGAAAATCAGTGCCGTATCGCTCGCGGCGGTGATTTGACGCAGCTCCTGCAGGAATTCGCGGGGCTGCAGTTCCGGTCGCCGGCTTTGCACCGGCTCCACCAGCACTGCGGCGAGCTGTCCAGCCATGGATTTGATGATGCGCAGACTCTCCGGCGCGCCGTAGTCCAGTACCACGACATTGTCGGTCATGGACATCGGTACACCCGGTGCGATCGGCGTGGCGCGCATGCCGTCGGCAGTCTTGGTCGGGCGCACCAGCACTTCGTCGAAGATGCCGTGATAGGCACCGGTGAACATCGCAATCTTGTCGCGCCCGGAAACGGTCCGGGCCATGCGGATGGCTGCCAGCACCGCTTCCGATCCGGTACTGCAGAACGCCGCCCGTTCCATGTCCACCAGTTCGCAAACCAGCTTGGCGACTTCGCCGGCAAGCGGTGTCTGCGGGCCGATCTCGATGCCGGCCTCGAGCTGCGCTTCGACGGCCTGGCGAATGAACGGCGGATTGTGTCCGAACAGGATCATGCCGAAGCCATTGGTGACGTCGACGTAGTCGTTGCCGTCGATGTCCCACAGGTGCGAGCCGCGCGAGCGTACCGAGACGATGGGATAAACCATCTCTTTCCAGTTGTGGCGGAAGCCGGATGCAGAGCGCGGGTCGGAGAGATGCGCGCGATTGGCATCAGTGGCCTGCTTCGATCCCGCGGTCCTGCGGTTGTAGCGTTCGATGAATGCGTTGAGATTGCGCTGCTGCTGCTCCGTAAGTCCCTTGGCAGGACCTTTCGCCGGCGGTCGATAAGGTCCGAATGCCGTCGTCTGGGCAGCCGCTGTGGCAGTCGCGCGTTCGATGCGGGGCACTGGTGTCGCCGCGGCAATTGCGGGTGCGGACGGCGTTGTCGTTGCGGGAGATATTGCCGCCGCAGCCTGCACCGTCAGCTGGGGCAGGTTGCCTGCGCCGAGCATCTCGAGCTGTCGCGACATGATGGCCAGCTGCTGGGCGAATACACCCGCCAGAGCGCTTCGATCGTTCGCTGCGCCGTTGCCCGCAGCCGCGGGAACCGGCTGGATTGCCGGTGGCAGCATGGCAGCGGCAATGGCCGGGATTGTTGCTGACGGGGTAGTGGGCGGGGTTTCCGCCGGCATCTGGGCAACGAGGTGTGCCGCCAATGCATCGAGGGTCGAACAATCG
>JBDHQY010000386.1:0-3391 GCA_039807315.1 Steroidobacter sp.
CACCGGATGCGCATGCTCGGCCAGGAAGCTGACCTGCGTCAGCAGTCCGGAGCGCGGGCTGTCCTGGGGGAATTCATAGGGCACCCAGCCGTTGACGGTGGGCACGCCGTAGATCACCGCCAGATTCATCGACATGAAGGTGTTGCGGGTCGTGAACAGATCGCGATAGTCCGCGTGCCTGGTGACCAGGTGATCGACGATGGTGCGCAGCGTCTGCTCGCGCGCATCCGCCAAGGTCGCACCGGTCACGGCCGGATAGGCCAGCGGATCCTTGGCCAGGCTGTCGAATTTGTTGAAGCCCATCATGTCGTCGAAGAAGGCACGCACGCCATCTTCCAGCCGCGAGCTTGCCAGCATGCGATCCACTGCCCGCTTCATCCCCTTGCTCGTATGCAGCTCGCCGCTTTCGGCGGCTCGCAGCAATTCCTCATCGGGCGCGGCGTTCCACAGGAAGAAGCTCAGCCGTGAAGCGAGTGAATAGGATTCCAGGCGCGACTGCCCCGTGGCATCCGGATCCGGCTCAGTCACGTCGATGATGTACAGCGCCTCGGGGCTGATCAGCATGCCTTCCAGCACGCTCGCCAGGCCCGGATAGAAGCCGCCCAGACGCTCGGCCGAATCGTTCGCCATCTTCACCAGCCGCGCCAGCTTCGCGTCGTCCAGCGGATGGCGGTACCACAGCCGGCCGATCTTGCTCAGGAACTTCTCCGCGCAGGCGGCATCGGCAGCGTCGGGCGTGGCGGGCTTGCAGGGAATCAGGAAGTCGCGGTGCTCTTCGTCGACGACCTTGGCCGCAATCGTCGTCGCTGCCTGTTGCACCTGCTGCAACTGATCCGACGTCAGTCCGATCGAAGCGGCGCCCGCGGCGAGCAGGCCATCCACTCGTGGCAATGGCGGCAGCGGGGCCGGCACGCTGTCGGCGATGTCGGCGCCGAAGATATGCGCGAGCGTCAGCGAGTACTGCTTGCCCGTCATCAAGCGCACCCGTGCCGGCGAGCTGCTGCTCTCGGGCTCGCCTGTCCCGCAAGCGGCAAGCACGAGCGCCAGACAGGCCGCCGCACTCGCGCGCCACGTGCGCTTGCTTGTCCAGCGAGAGCTTGGCTTTCGGCCTGCTGCGACGGAGAGAGGGCTGGGTGTCATATTTCCGCTCGCGGTAAATACCTGGCTACAGAACGACCACATGTTGCGCACACGCATCAAAAGACCGGCGTCACGAACGTATTGCTTGTATAGGCATTTGCCACTTGGAATGATTCCATGAGCTGCCCTGTGATCCGTTTTAGGCGGGCTAAAAACCTCGCTACGCCGACCCGCACAATCATGTGTGCGTTGCAGCAAAAACCCAGGCGTGCCTGCCTTTCCTCGCGGGACCCGGGGCCTCACTAACCGGGGTCGCCTGCCGATCGTGTTTTAACGTATATACATATCCAGAACGAATGCAAGCGTCTTGAGCGTCCGCTCTACCGCCGCGCGCGGCAGCGAATCGATGGCCATTTCCTGCTGGCCGCCACAGCCCGGCGGCCGTGACGGCAGGCTGCGGCAGCCCCCTCATCCATACCCTCGTCGCTGATACTGACGGCGATGGCGCACGGCCTGACCTGGTCGGACGAGGGTGCCGCATGGTCACCGCCTTGGTGCCCGGTACGCACCGTTCATACATGAACGAGACCAGACGGCACCGCTTGCCAGCCGTCGCGTCGCTGACCGGACTGTGCGCGATCGACGAAGCCAACCTCGGCGCCGGCAACTTCGATGCGCTCGACTTCTTTCCCTGAGACAGACGTGGCGGCGGCTCGAGCATCGGCGGAACTTTGCCGAAAAGCTCGCCAGCTCGAGCATTCGCAGCCGCGGCGGCATCGGCGTGCAACGTGCCGGGCACCGCGGATCGCTCGAAATGAAGCTATCGTGCGATTGATACAGCAATGGCTTGGGCGCGCCGTCACCGTTCAAAAAAACCCACAGCCGGCCGCAAAGACTTGAGATAATCGACGGTCGTCAAAGCAAGCAAAAGAAACGCAATGAAGTCAAAGAGGCCGCGAAGGACAGTGCGCAAGCCGCCCGAAGACACCAAAGTCGCCATCTCGTTGCATCAACGCATACTGACTGACATCCAGGACCGCATCCTGTCGGGCGAGTGGCCGCCGGGCCACCGCATTCCGTTCGAGCACGAACTGATGCGGCAATACCACTGCTCGCGCATGACGGTGAGCAAGGTGCTGACCCAGCTGGCCGGCGCGAAAATGGTCGAGCGCCGCCGCAAGGCCGGCAGCTTCGTCAGCCGCCCGCATTCGCAATCCGCGGTGCTGGAGATCCCGGACATCAAGACCGAGGTAGCCGCACTCGGGCTGCCTTACCGCTTCGAGGTCATCGGACGCCACAAGCGCAACAGTCGCAGTTCGGATCGCGAGCTGCTCGACACGCGCGTCCCGGTTCCGTTGCTGGAACTGACCTGCTGCCATTTCGCCGGGCGGCAGCCGTTCTGCTTCGAGGAGCGGCTCATCAACTTGCTGGCGGTGCCGGAAGCCGCGCAGGAAGCATTCGGCGAAATGGCGCCGGGCGCCTGGCTGCTGGGCCGCGTCCCCTGGACCATCGCCGAGCACAAGATCCGCGCCACCGCAGCCGATGCGGCAGCCGCCAGCGCCCTGCAGCTGCGGGCCGGTAAGCCTTGCCTGGCAATCGAACGCAGGACCTGGAGCGCCGCACAGCAGGTCACGTTCGTCCGCCTCACCTATCCGGGCAACCTGCACGAGCTGGTGGCCAGCTTCGCGCCGCCGGAGCCGCCGAGCAAACAGCGCCGTCGCTGACATCCGGGGGGCTGAGCAACGGCGCCAGCACACGCGCAACATGGGCCGGCTCAGACCGAGCCCTGCGGCGGACATTCCACGATCGGCAGCGTCCCCTGGGACACGTCCGCCTGATGACGGGCGGCAGCAATGATGAAGGCGCGGAATTCGGCACCGAACGGCCGATCGAGCGCATCGCGGTCCCAGGCGAGAAAATACGGCTCGGGCATGCTCAGCCGGCGATCGATCGGGATGACCAGGCGGCCGCTGCGCACCTGCTCGACGATCATGGAGACCTGGCCGAGCACGAACCCGCCGCCGTCCACCGCCGCGTCGATGGCGGAAGCCGACAGCGAGAACGCCAGGTCGCTCGCCGTCTTGGGCGGCGACAACCCGACCGAGCGCGCCCAGTCGGCCCAGGTCGGCGGCGGCCGATGCCGCAGCTCCCAATCGATGTCGATGAGCGGCGCCCTGAGAATGTCGGCCTCGGTGCTGACGGCATGCGACTTCAGGAACTCCGGCGAGCAGCACGGCACCACGCTGTCCACGAACAACTCCGCGGAACGATCGTACTTGCGCACGTCGGCGCCATAGGAAATCCGGAAATC
>JBDHQY010000387.1:0-3365 GCA_039807315.1 Steroidobacter sp.
CGAAAACGCTTTCCGCATCGGCCTGGTGCGAGTCGAGCGCGCCGTCAAGGAGCGTCTGACTCTCGCCGAGAGCGAAGGGCTGATGCCGCAGGAAATGATCAACGCCAAGCCGGTCGCGGCCGCGGTGAAGGAGTTCTTCGGCTCCTCGCAGCTGTCGCAGTTCATGGACCAGAACAACCCGCTGTCGGAAGTGACGCACAAGCGCCGCGTTTCCGCGCTCGGCCCAGGCGGCCTGACGCGCGAGCGTGCCGGCTTCGAAGTGCGTGACGTGCATCCGACGCACTACGGCCGCGTCTGCCCGATCGAAACGCCGGAAGGTCCGAACATCGGCCTGATCAATTCCTTGTCCGTGTATGCGCGCACCAACGACTATGGCTTCCTGGAAACGCCGTACCGCAAGGTGATCGACGGCAAGGTCACCGAGCAGATCGACTATCTGTCGGCGATCGAGGAAAGCCAGTACGTGATCGCGCAGGCCAACGCACAGCTGAGCCCGAAGGGCGAGTTCCAGGACGACCTGATCTCCTGCCGTCACTTGAACGAGTTCATGCTGTCCACGGCCGACAAGATCCAGTACATGGACGTATCGCCGAAGCAGATCGTGTCGGTGGCCGCCTCGCTGATCCCGTTCCTGGAGCACGACGACGCCAACCGCGCCTTGATGGGTTCGAACATGCAGCGCCAGGCGGTGCCGACCCTGCGTGCGGAAACGCCGCTGGTCGGAACCGGCATGGAGCGCGCGGTGGCGATCGACTCGGGCGTGACCGTCATCGCCCGCCGCGGCGGCGTGATCGACTCGGTCGATGCCTCGCGCATCGTGGTGCGCGTGCATGACGAAGAAACCTCGGCGGCCGAAGCCGGCGTCGACATCTATTCGATGACGAAATACACCCGCTCGAACCAGAACACCTGCATCAACCAGCGTCCGCTGGTGAAGGCGGGCGACGTGATCGCGCGTGGCGACGTGCTGGCCGACGGCCCGTCGACGCACCTGGGCGAGTTGGCATTGGGCCAGAACCTGCTGGTCGCGTTCATGCCCTGGAACGGCTACAACTTCGAGGACTCGATCCTGATCTCCGAGCGTGTCGTGCACGACGACCGCTTCACCACGATCCACATCGAGGAACTGGCCTGCGTCGCGCGCGACACCAAGCTGGGGCCCGAGGAAATCACCGCGGACATCCCCAACGTCGGCGACATCGCGCTGGCGAAGCTGGACGAGGCGGGCATTGCGTTCATCGGCGCCGAAGTGAAGGCGGGCGACATCCTGGTGGGCAAGGTCACGCCGAAGGGCGAGACTCAGCTGACGCCGGAAGAGAAGCTGCTGCGTGCGATCTTCGGCGAGAAGGCGTCCGACGTGAAGGACACTTCGCTGCGTGTGCCGCCGGGAATGGACGGTACCGTGATCGACGTGCGCGTGTTCACGCGCGACGGCGTCGAGAAGGATTCGCGTGCGCTGTCGATCGAGAAGTCGGAGCTGGAGAAGGTCCGCAAGGACCTGGAAGACCAGCGCCGTATTCTCGAGGACGACTTGTTCCAGCGCGTGCAGGCCGTGCTGCTGGGCAAGCCGGCGGAAGCCGGTCCGAAGAAGCTCAAGGCCGGCTCGCTCATCGACGAGAGCTACCTCGCCGATCTGCCGCGCGAGCAGTGGTTGGAAATCCGTCTGCAGGACGAAGACGCCAACGCCGACCTGGAGCGCAGCGCCGAACGTCTGAAGCTGCAGCGCAAGGAGTTCGAGCGTCGTTACGAGGAGAAGCGTGCCAAGATCACGGCCGGCGACGATCTCGCCCCGGGCGTGCTCAAGATGGTGAAGGTGTACCTGGCGGTGAAGCGCCGCGTGCAGCCTGGCGACAAGATGGCCGGCCGCCACGGCAACAAGGGCGTGGTCTCGACCATCATCCCGGTCGAGGACATGCCGTTCGACGAGAACGGTACGCCGGTCGACATCGTGCTGAACCCGCTGGGCGTGCCTTCGCGCATGAACATCGGTCAGATTCTCGAGACGCATCTGGGCTGGGCGGCCAAGGGCATCGGCCACAAGATCGGCCGCATGCTCGATGAGGCGCGCGGCGCGGCTGCGATCCGCAGCTTCCTCGACGAGGTCTACAACAAGACCGGCGGTCAGAAGGAAGACATCGCCTCGCTCAACGACGGCGAAATCGAGGCGCTGGCCGGCAATCTGCGGCACGGCGTGCCGATGGCGACGCCGGTGTTCGACGGTGCCACCGAGGAAGAGATCAAGCACATGCTGGCGCTGGCGGATCTGCCGCTGTCGGGCCAGACGGTGCTGTACGACGGCCGTACCGGCGAGCGCTTCGAGCGCGAGGTGACGGTGGGCTACATGTACATGCTGAAGCTCAACCATCTGGTCGACGACAAGATGCACGCGCGTTCCACCGGCCCGTATTCGCTGGTCACCCAGCAGCCGCTGGGCGGCAAGGCGCAGTTCGGCGGCCAGCGCTTCGGCGAGATGGAAGTGTGGGCGCTGGAGGCCTACGGCGCTTCCTACACGCTGCAGGAGATGCTCACCGTCAAGTCCGACGACGTCAACGGCCGTACCCAGATGTACAAGGCCATCGTCGACGGCAATCACGAGATGAAGGCTGGCATGCCCGAGTCCTTCAACGTGCTGGTGAAGGAAATCCGCTCGCTGGGCATCAACATGGAGCTGGAGCAGGAATCGGACAAGTGACGTGCGCGCTGACGGCGCCCGTTGCACGGTTTTCGATTGCCCCACCTCACACAGGTGACATGAGATGAAAGATCTACTGAAGTTGTTCAAGCAGCAGACCCCGGTCGAGAACTTCGACTCGATCCGCATCGGGCTGGCGTCGCCGGAGATGATCCGCTCCTGGTCCTACGGCGAAGTGAAGAAGCCGGAGACCATCAACTACCGCACCTTCAAGCCGGAGCGCGATGGCCTGTTCTGCGCCAAGATCTTCGGGCCGGTGAAGGACTACGAGTGCTTGTGCGGCAAGTACAAGCGCCTCAAGCATCGCGGCGTGGTCTGCGAGAAATGCGGCGTCGAAGTGACCCAGTCCAAGGTGCGCCGCGAGCGCATGGGCCACATCGAGCTGGCCAGCCCGACCGCGCACATCTGGTTCCTGAAGTCGCTGCCGTCGCGTATCGGCCTGATGCTCGACATGACGCTGCGCGAGATCGAGCGCGTGCTGTATTTCGAAGCCTTCGTGGTGATCGAGCCCGGCATGACCGAGCTGCAGCGCGGCCAGCTGCTGACCGACGAGCTGTACCTGGAAGCCATCGAGAAGCACGGCGACGAGTTCGACGCCCGCATGGGCGCCGAGGCCGTGTTCGAGCTGCTGAAGTCGCTGGACCTGGGCGCCGAAGTGCTCAAGGTGCGCGAG
>JBDHQY010000388.1:0-3340 GCA_039807315.1 Steroidobacter sp.
GCTGGCGTTCGGCGGCCTGCGCCGCCTGCTCGACGACGCGCCGGATCCGGGGCCGTATTTCTTCTTCCTGGCGAAACTGGCGCCGCTGGCCATCTACTTCCTGTATCACCCGGTTCTGGAAGTCGCGATGCACGGCCGCACGCCCGGCAAGCGCATGGCCGGCATCAGGATCGTTGCGCGCAGCGGTGACATTCCCGGTGTCGGAGCGCTGCTGGTCCGCAACGTCTTTCGCCTGGTCGACAGCCTGCCTTTGGTGTACCTGGTGGGCCTGACGAGCACGATCCTCACGCAGCACAACGTCCGCATCGGCGATATCGCCGCCGGCACGCTGCTGGTGCATGACACGTCGGAGAGTGAAAAATCCTTCGAAGGACTGCGCGCCGCGGCCAATGCCGGCGGCCTCGATCCCGAATCCGCCGATCTGGCGCAGGAGCTTCTGGATCGCTGGGAAGAGCTGCAAGACGACAACCGGGCCCGCATCGCAAGATCGCTGATCGCACGTATCGATCCCGCCGCAGCGAGCGAATCGCTGGCGCAACGAAGCACGGTGGAACTGCGCGCGCAGTTGCAGGACCTGTTGACTCGCGGCAAGACGGCATGAGCAACGAAGCCGGCCTGCAAGCCTGGCTGGCTTCGCGCATCGCGGCCTGGCAACAACTCGCGCCGCAACTCGATCGGCTGGAACGCAAGCGCGATCACACTGCCGCCGAGGCGCTGAATGCCATCGAAATGTATCGCTCGCTCGGCCGGGATCTGTCGATCGCACGGCGCATCCTGCCCGCAAGCCGTGCGACGCGCACCCTGGAAGCCCGGTACGCCAAGCTCCACGCCATCATCTATCGCAAGCCTCACAATTGGCGCGCGCGGCTGCGAACGCTGTTTCGCGACGAGATCCCCGACGTCGTGCATGCGCTGCGCACGCCGATCCAGTGGGTGGGTCTGCTGTTCGCGCTGAGCACGGCGGCCGGCTGGTGGCTGATATCCGCTTATCCGGAGCTGATCGGCCTGCTCGCCAGCGAGGACATGGTCAATGGCGTGGAAAGCGGCCGGCTGTGGACCGAAGGCATGCTCAACGTCGCGCCCTCCTCGGTGATCTCCACCGGGATCCTCGCCAACAACATCATGGTCAGCCTGTTCGCGTTCGTGGCCGGCGTGTTTTTCGGGCTCGGCACTTTCTATGTCATCGCCACCAACGGCCTGATGCTGGGAGCGTTCTTCGCCTTCACCCACCAGCACGGCATGGCCGGCGAGCTGCTGAAATTCGTCACCGCGCACGGCGTGGTGGAGCTTTCGGTCATCTGCCTGGCCGGCGCCGCCGGCACGCTGCTGGGCGAATCGCTGATCCGCCCGACCCACGCCACGCGCCGCGAGTCTTTCCAGCACGCCACGGCTCAAGCCAGCCGGCTGCTGCTGTTGTGCGCGCTGCTGCTGGTCGGCTGCGGCTTCATCGAAGGTTATCTCTCGCCCGACCCGGACTTCCCGCTGCTCAACCGCGTCATCGTCGGCTTCGGCTATGGCGCGGTCATGATCGCGGCGCTGACCGGGCGGCTGTTCGGCCGCAGACCTTAGCGAAGGCCCGACTCACTCGTCGGCATCGAGGCGCTGCTGCGCCGGCGCGATGCCGAATTCGACGACATCTCGCCGAACCGCTTCGCGCAGGTCGCCGCAGGCAGCGGTCCGATGCTCGACCTGAGCGGCTGGGCGATCCGTACGGTCTGCCGGCAACTGCGCCATTGGCTCGACCGCGGCATCGCGCTGTCGGTCGCCGTCAACCTCCCCGGTCACGATCTGCTGCACGGCGACCCGTCGGCACTGGCGGCCGCCGAGACCGTCGCCGGCATTCCCTCTTCGCTGATCGAGATCGAACTCAACGGGTCCGTTCGGATCGGCGACACCCCCGCGGTGCAGGCGGCACTGCAGGAGCTGCTCCAGCTCGGTTGCGCGCAGATTAAGAGCCTCACCCATCGGGAATTGATGCAGCGTGCGAATTTCGATGCGCTCGGACAGCGCGTGCTAAGAAATACGAGGTTTTCCGCTGTCGCGGCTCTTGCCGGCAGCGGGTCTCTAAGCGCGGCTACTCACTGCGGCGCCGCGAAGACGGACGCATCGACCGCCATTTTCGCCACCTGGGCGGCACCCGAAGATTTCTCGGATCCTCGCCGGTCTTCAGACCCTGCGCCGTTGTCGAAACCCCGCGTAAGCATCGAACACCGCGCGCTCCAGTTGCTCCGGGCGAGCCAGCACGGCGGGCGCGCCGAGCGCACGCAAGGCTCGGACATTGCGCTCCAGACGCGCGCAGTATTCCTGAGCGGCCAGGGATTCATAGGGAGCCAGCCAGGAATGGGCCTCGGTATGAGCGAGGTGCTCGGCTTCCGGGCTGGCGAGACCGGCTATCAGCGGCAGGTGCTTCGGCAGCAGCAATCGCGCGGCTCCGGCCAGCTGACCGGCAACGGCGGCATCGTCCAGGTCGGTCAGCATCACGATCAGGCTGCGCTGACGCACCAGCGAGCGGATCCGCAGCGCAGCGTTCAGCGGGTTGGATTCGGCCTGCGCCAGCTGCGAGGCAGCAAGCAGCTCGCGAATACGGATGACGGTGGCGACGCCCCTGCCGGGCGCCAGCGCCGCTAGCGGACGGTCCGCGAACAGCACCAGTCCGACCCGGTCGTCCTGCGCTATCGCGTGCTCGGCGAAACGAGCCGCCAGATTCGCATAGTGACCAATCCGGTCGAGAGCTCCGGCACGCAGCGCGCTGGCGCGGCCCACGTCGATGGCGATCACGATCTCGAGATGCTGATCCTCGGAAAAATCCCGGCTGATCAGGCGCCCGCTGCGGGCACTGGCCTTCCAGTCGATCAGGTGCTGCGGATCACCGCTCCGGTATTCGCGCAGCTGCAGGATTTCAGCGCCGGCGCCCTGCATGGAGCGCGAACGCGCACCTGCCGTTACCGCACCGAGCCGTCGCGCATCGTCGCGCAGCAGCTCTGGAGCAACCTGCAACGTGAAGCCCGAATCCAATTTTCGTGTCCACCATGCAAGCCCGAGGGGACCCGCCATGCGCGCCCGCACGCTCGGCCAGCTGAACTCGCCCAGTTGTCGGGGCGTGATGCGCAGCCGCATTTCCGTGCCGACGCCTGGAGACACCGCCACCTGCTGCACACCTGAATCGGTTTCGACCATGGCGGGCGCATCGGGAGCCACTTCCACCATCGCCTCACGATGCAGGCGATGAGCGAGCGTCAGATGCAGCATGGCGACTCGCCCCAGGATGCCGCGCTGATCGATCCGCATCGAAAGCTCCAAGCGGGCGCGTGTCGTCATCCAGCCTTCGTAGGCCAGCCCC
>JBDHQY010000389.1:0-3334 GCA_039807315.1 Steroidobacter sp.
TATCCATCTGCAGATGGACACGTTCGAGGAAACCCGCGACGGCCAGTGGCACCTGCAGGGCAACGTCAGCATTTCCCAGGGCGATCGCCGGCTCACCACCTCGGACGCCACCTACGATCCGGAAACGCAGAATTTCTCCACCAAGAGCAGCGTCGAATACTCGGACCCGCAGCTCAAGGTCAGGGGCCGCGGCGCGGACCTGGCACCGGCCGGCGGCGCCACCTTCGACGATGCGCAGTTCGAGATGCCGGGCCGTTCGGCACGTGGCTCGGCCGCGCGGATCAGCGCCACCGCCGCAGGCAACCTGAGCCTGGACGGCGTGCGTTACACCACTTGCCCGGTGGGCAACGACGACTGGATCTTCAAGGCCTCGGACATCGACATCAACCAGAGCGCGGGCATCGGCACCGGCCGCAACGTGCGACTGGATTTCAAGGGCATCCCGATCCTCTACACGCCTTTCATCTCGTTCCCGGCCGGCACGCAGCGCAAGACCGGCCTGCTGTTTCCCGTCTTCGGCACCTCCTCGCGCAGCGGCACCCAGCTGGGCGTGCCCTGGTACTGGAACATCGCTCCACAATACGACGCGACCTTCCTGCCAACCTGGTACTCGAAGCGCGGCGCGCGGCTGGACACCGAGTTGCGCTACCTGTCGCCGCTCGGCCGCGGCACGCTCGATGCCAACTATCTGCCGGACGACAAGGAATTCGGCGATTCACGCACCTTCGTGCATTTCATCGACCAGTCGGACCTCAACCAGCACCTGCGCCTGGACACCGATGCAGCCAACGTCAGCGACAACCGCTGGTTCGAGGATTTCGGACTGGGGCCGGAGGGCACCAGCGTCAGCTACCTGAACCGCTCGATGAGCCTGCTGTACCTGGACGACGGCTGGTTCGCCCTGGCGCGCGCCCAGAATTTCCAGACCCTCGACAGCGCCATCGACCGGCAGGATCGTCCCTACACGCTGCTGCCGCAGCTGGCGGTGCGCGGCTATTTTCCGAACCGCGCCTATGGCCTGACGCTGGGCTTCGACGGCGAATTCAGCAATTTCCTGCGCAACGACGGCGTCACCGGCATGCGCCTGGACGTCATGCCGGAAGTGCGCATGCCGCTGCGTGGCGCAGGTGTTTATCTCGAACCGGCGGCAAGCTGGCGCTACACGGCCTATGACCTGGACAACACCGCGCCGGGCACGGACCGCACCGTGAGCCGCACGCTGCCGATCTTCAGTCTGGACGGCGGCGTGAGCTTCGAGCGCAACTGGGGCGAGCTCGGCCAGCGTCTGCAGACGTTCGAGCCGCGCTTCATGTACCTGTACGTGCCCTATCGCAACCAGGACAAGCTGCCGGTATTCGATACCGGCGAGGCGGATCTGAACGTGGTGCAGCTGTTCCGCGACAACCGCTACGTGGGCGCGGACCGCATCAGCAACGCCAATCAGGTGAGCGTCGGCGTCACCTCGCGACTGCTGGACTCGAACACCGGCCAGCAGTTCATCGCCGGCACCATCGGCCAGGCCTACTATTTCGAAACGCCGCGGGTCGCCCTGCCGGGCGTGCCGCTCAGCGACAGCGGCACCTCGGACATCGTGGCGGAGCTGGACCTGACCGCCTATCGCAACTGGAACATCCACATGGGCGTGCAGTGGGATCCGGGCGGCAAGCGCTCGGAGAAAGGCGACGTCAACATCCAGTACAAGCCGGCGCACGACAAGGTCGTGAACATGGGCTACCGCTTCCGCCGCAACAACATCGAGCAGGTGGACGGCTCGGTGGCCTGGCCCATCGGCCAGCGCTGGAGCGCCTACGGGCGCATGGTGTACTCGCTGGAGGAAGAGACCACCCTGGACCGGTTCGTCGGCTTCGAATACCGCGCCTGCTGCTGGCGGCTGCGCTTCGTCACCCGCCGCTACCTGCGCAACCGCGACGGCGACATCGACACCAGCTTCATGGTGCAGCTTGAACTTAACGGCCTGGCCAGTGTCGGAGTGGGCGCCGATGCCTTCCTGCAGCGCTCCATCCGGGGCTACTCGACCGACCCCACGTCGCCTTAGAATCGCCGCCTTCCCGACAGATTGCGCATTTCCCCTATGAAGTCCATCCGCTCAGATTTTCTGGCCCTGCTGCTGACCCTGTCCTGCTTCGTCCCGGGCAGCGCGGTGCTGGCACAAACCCGCGATCTCTCCACCAGCGGCGTGCTGCTCGACCGCATTGCCGCCGTGGTGAACGACGGCGTGGTCCTGACCAGCGAGCTGGATACGCAGACCGAGGAGATCACCGCCCGGCTGCGTCAGCAGAACACCGAGCTGCCGCCGCGCAACGTGCTGCGCCGGCAGATCCTGGAACGCCTGGTGGTCGAGGAGATCCAGATGCAGCGTGCCAACAAGCTGGGCATCCAGATCTCGGACGAGATGCTGAACAGCGCCCTCGAGGGCGTGGCGCGCAACAACGGCATCAACTTCCCCGACCTGCCACAGGCATTGGCGCAGCAGGGCGTCGACTACCGCACCTATCGCGAGGAAGTGCGTCGGCAGATGACCCTGCAGATGCTGCGCCAGCGCGACGTCATCGGCCGCATCAACATCTCGCCGCGCGAGCTGGATCAGGCCATGGCGCGCGCCAAGGATTCGCCCAACCAGAACACCGAGTACAACGTCTCGCACATTCTGGTATCGGTGGCGGTAACGGCCAGCCCTGAACAGATCGAAGCGCGCGAGGCGCGCGCCAAGGAAGTCTACGACAAGGCCAAGGCCGGCGAGGACTTCGCCCAGCTCGCCCTGACCTACTCCGACAGCACCACCAACATCGAAGGCGGCTCGCTCGGCTGGCGCAACGGCTCGCAGCTGCCGTCCATCGTCGCCGGGCAGGTGGTGAAGATGAAGGCCGGCGATATCTCCGAGCCGGTGCGCACTCCCAGCGGCTTCCACATTTTCCGTCTGAACGAGCTGCGCGGCGGCATCCAGCAGGCCGTGGTGTCGCAGGTACACGCCCGCCACATCCTGCTGACCACCAACGCGCTGGAAGACGACCAGACGGTGGAGCAGAAACTGAACGGCATCCGCGAACGCATCCTGAACGGCCACGAGGATTTCGCGGCAATCGCGGCGGTGACCTCGCAGGATCCGGGCTCGGCGGCCGACGGCGGCGACCTGGGCTGGACCGGCCCCGGCACCTTCGTGCCCGAGTTCGAGAAGCAGATCGCCGCGCTCCAGGACAACCAGATCAGCTCGCCGTTCCGGACCCAGTTCGGCTGGCACATCGTGCAGGTGCTGGGTCGGCGCCAGCACGACGCCACCGAGGACAAGATGCGCCAGCAAGTGTTCGCCCAGCTG
>JBDHQY010000390.1:0-3329 GCA_039807315.1 Steroidobacter sp.
GGCAGAAGAAGGCGCCGTCACGATAGGCCGTGAGGTTGGTGTAAAGGTTGACCTGATCGCGCACGTTCTTGAGCGCGATCAGCTCCTCGGGAAGATCGTAGCCTGGCCCCGTTATCTTCGGCACGAACACGTTCTTGCTCATGCCCAGGCCCCAGAGCCAGGTGCCGTAACGAACCGGCAGCGGCGTCCCGTCCGCATAGGCGTTGCCGTTGTTGTTCAGAAAGCAGTTGAGCAGCGGCAATCCGACCGTCACGGCTCCGCCGTTCAGCAATCCGCGAAGAACACGGCGGCGTGTTAGTGCTTTCATCTTGTGTTTCCTCTCATTCGCTAGTGAGTAGTGCCGGCCGGCGACGCGTTGGCTGTCTGCGCGGCAGGCACCTGCGACTTCGGTTCGATGATGTCCGAGAATGCATTGCTGAGCGCGACGGTGCGTAGCAGGTCTGGCAGGCGATAGCCCGCATCGGCGAAGCGCGCATTGAAGTAATCGAGCGTTTTCTTGTCTTCCGCACCTGCCGCTCCGCCGGAGCCGTAGCTGTAGACGCGCTGTACCAGACACGAGGTGAGCGCCGGGTAATCGTGAAGCACCTTGCCGAGGCTCGCCACGCCCTCGAACGATTTACCGTCGAGCGTGCCACTCGCGTCGATCTTGGTGCCCTTCTCCGCTTCGCGGTAACGACCATTGCTGTCGAAGTTCTCGAGCGCAAGGCCCATCGGATCCGTGATCTTGTGACAGCCGGCGCAGACCGGGTTCTTCAGATGGAACGCAACGCGCTCACGCTGAGTCTTGAAAGGCGAGGTCGGATTGTCGAGCGCCGAGAAATCGACGTTGGGCGGCGGCGGCGGCACTCGCTGGCACAGCAGAGTTTCGCGCAGCGCCTTGCCGCGCAGAGTCGGAGAAGAGCGCGTGGGATGGGAATGCAGCGCAAGGAAGCTGATCTGGCCCAGCAACCCGGCGCGCGGGCTGTCGGGTGGCGCGGTGTAGGGCGTCCAGCCAGCAGGTGCGGGCTCGCCGTAAACCACGGCCAGCGCCGGTGAAATGAACGTCTCGCGGGTCGTGAAAAGATCGCGGTAATCACCGCGCTTGTTGACGAGATGATCGACGATGGTGCGCAAGGTCTGCTCGCGCGCATCCTGCGCCACCTGGCCGGTGAAGTCCGGATAGGTCGCCGCATCCTTGGCCAGCGAATTGAAATCGTCGAAGCCGAGCATGTCGTCGAAGAAAGCGCGCACGCCAGCATCGAGGCGACGGCTTGCAAGCATCATGTCGACCACGCGCGCGCGGCCCTGTGGTGTCTGGATCTCACCACTCTCGGCAGCCTTCAACACGTTGTCGTCCGGCAGCGCGTTCCACAGAAACAGCGACAGGCGGGTAGCAAGCGAGGAAGCATCGAGACGTTGCCGACCAGGATTCTCCGGATCCGGTTCCGTGGTCTCGGCGACAAACAATACATTGGGGCTGACCAGCATAGCCTCGAGCGCCACGCCGATGCCCGCATAGAAATCCTTGAGCTGATTGGCAGACTTGTTGGCCTCGGCGACGAATGCATCAAGCTCGTCGTGCGTCAACGAACGGCGGTTCAACAACCGGCCCTTCTCCTTCAGGAACTGGCTTGCACAAGCCTTGTCCGCCGCTTTCTCGTTCTTGGGTTTGCAGGTGATGAGAAACGCCCGGTACTTGGGATCGATCACCGTATTGGCAATCGTCACCGCAGCTTTCTGATAAAGCTCGAGCTGCGCGGTGGTCACGCCTGTGATCGAAGACCCGAGAGCGAGCAGACCATCGCGACGCTGCGCCGGAGGGAAATGAGGTTCGGGCGCAACGTCGGGTCCGAAAACATAGCGGACGGTGTTGAGGTACTGTTCTTCGGTAAGCAACCGCAGTCGGCTCAGAGAGCCCGAGTCCTGCGGCTCCTGCATGGGTGTCTGTGCTTCTTGAGACGGAGCCGCGGCGGCGCCTTGCGCGGCAGTCGACGTTCCGTAACTCGCCACGGCGATGGTGGCCAGCAACCCCGCTGCAGATCCAAGCAGGCGCGAGGGCCATCGTCCAACTGCCGGGCGCAGTTCACTCAACAACAAACGCATGCTAACCCCCTCCTCAAACACTACGAGCTTGGACAATCACCTGAACGCTACGTTCGCATCGGTCATTGCCGACAGATCACACGCGTGTCGCGATCCTCTGTCGTCGCTTCTGCAAGCAGACATAGCAATCCACGTGCCACTTTACCGTTGAACGCCGCGTATCGCATAACACATTGTCGCAGAGATTTTTTTTGGGGCCAGTAGCCCCAGAAAGCAGCGGGCGATCGGCACAAATCAGCGGAAAATTGCCGATCTACATTCGGATATCGGCCGAAATTTGCCGATGTCGAATCAGCTGTGTGTGCCGGTATCGCGCCCGGGTCTGACCAGTCCGTATTTGGCCATCTTTTCGTTCAACGTGCGTCGTGGAATCCCGAGCACTTCTATCACGGAGCTGATCGAACCACCGTGATCCTTCAGCGCGGTCTCGATCAATTGCCGCTCGTAGGCTGCGACCCGATCTGCCAGCGCCGCGCCGACAACCGTCGGGCTCTGTACCACTTTGCCCAGGATCTCCGGCACCGTTCGACCCATCGCCTTCAATCCCAGCGCATAGCGCTCGGCAACGCTTTTCAATTCCCGCACGTTGCCGGGCCAGCTGTGCGTGAGCAATGCCTCGACGTCGTCCGACGACAGCGCTCGGTGCTGCTGGCCCGCTATCGAAGCCGCGCGGGCCGCAAAATGCTCGAACAACAGCAGAATGTCTCCCTCGCGATCCTTGAGCGGTGGCAGCGGAATTTCCGCTCCCGCCAGCCGGTAGTAGAGATCGGGACGGAACCGGCCCAGCCGGCTCTGTTCCTCGAGATCGTATTTCGTTGCGGCGACGATTCGCACATTGACTGCAACGCTCTTGTTCGAACCAACGCGCTCGACCACTCTCTCCTGCAGGACGCGCAACAGCTTCGCCTGCAACGACATTGGCATGCTCTCGATCTCATCGAGCAGCAGCGTGCCGCCGTGCGCGAACTCGAATTTGCCGATGCGCGCGGTGCGCGCTCCAGTGAACGCACCCGCTTCGTGGCCAAACAGTTCGCTTTCGAACAACTCCTCGGGCACCGCCGCGCAATTGACGGCGACGAAGGGCGACTTGGCACGCGGTCCGAAATCGTGCAACGCGCGGGCGACCACCTCTTTGCCCGTGCCGGTCTGTCCCGTGATGATCACGTTGGGATCGTGCAGGCACAGTTCGGCCACCATGTCGCGAACCCTGGCGATCGCAGCCGAAGCGCCGACGATGTGAGCCTGCA
>JBDHQY010000391.1:0-3326 GCA_039807315.1 Steroidobacter sp.
GTTCCGCATAGGCGCGCGACATGCGTTCACGCGAGTGCTCGCGCAGCGCGTGCGCGATCTCGTGGCCGATGCCCGCCGCCAGCTCGGCGTCGGTGGCGTTCAGCTGCTCGAACAGGCCGGTGTAGACCATGATCTTACCGCCGGGCATGCAGTACGCATTCACTTCCTTGCTGGTCTGCACGTTCACTTCCCATTGCCACTGGGTGGCATCGGGACGGAACACGGCGGTCTGCGGGATCAGCCGGTTGGCGATCTGCTGCACGCGCTGGTAGCTCTTCTTGTCGACGTTCAGCCCGCCTTCCTTGCGGGCTTTGTCCAGTTCCTGCTGATACGCGGCCTGCGCGCCTTTCTCGACATCGGCTTCGGAAACCAGCATGTGCTGCTTGCGCTGCACGCCGATGGCTCCGGGCTGGGTGGTCTGCACCGTCTGGCAGGCGGCGGCCGCAATGGCCAGGACGACAACGAGAAGACGACGAATGTGCATGGCGGTGAACCTGCATCGATTTGGAAAAAAACGCCCGTGCTCCCCGGGAGTTCCGCCGCGGCCGGGTACATGGCCGCGACATCGCTTCAAGGTTGCGGCGCGGCCTTGGGCTCGGCCGGATTGCCGGTGGTGACGAACCGCGCCAGTCGCTTGGCCTGCCCGCCCACCATCTCATCGACCAGCGGCGCCCATTCGGACAGCGGCCGGTCGGCGAAGCCGCCGACATTGTAGATGAGGACGATGCGCGAGCCACCGCTGGCCGCCTCGATCTGCCAGGTCATGCTGCCGCTCACGCCGAACTCCTGCAGCGGACCGAGCGCGCCGACTAGCCGCAGCGTTTTCGCCGGCTGCGCATAGACCACGTGGGCATGTTCGACGCCGGAATACAGACTGAGCTTCTCGCAGAAGCAGCCGCGCGCCACCGGATCCAGGCTGAGATTGCGGGCATCGCCCGAATACGTGTGTTCGGGATCCCACCATTTGCCGATGTCGGAGAGCGCGGCCCACACGGTCGGCGGTGGCACGCCCGGCGCTTCCGCCACCTGGCGGATGCTGAAGCCGGTCGGCTCGGCGCTGACGACCTCGGCGCCGGCGCCGCGCACCATGCCGGTGCCGAGCAGCACGCCGGCCAACGTCATTGCGATGGTTCTTGCTCGATGCATCGCGATTCACCCACGAGCCCAATTGCCGAAGGCGGATAATACGTCGCCGGGCGCGACCGTGCGTCGAAACTAAGTTAGCCTTGGACCCGAGCGACGCAACCAGGTCCCGATCGATCATGAAGAAAAAGACGCCACGCAACGCTAAGGCCGGCAACCATCTGCCGGGCGCCAGCGCACCCACTGTCACCGCGGAGGAAGCAGAACAGGCGGTACGCACGCTGCTACGTTGGGCCGGCGACGACCCCGATCGGGAGGGACTGCGCGACACCCCAGGGCGAGTGGTGCGCGCCTATCGCGACTGGTTTTCCGGCTATCTGAGCGATCCAGCGGACTATCTGCGCCGCACCTTCGAGGAGGTCGAAGGCTACGATGAAATGATCGTGCTGCGCGGCATCCAGTTCGAATCGCACTGCGAGCACCACATGGCGCCCATCATCGGCCACGCGCACGTGGGCTATCTGCCGACCAACAAGGTGGTCGGCATCAGCAAGCTGGCGCGCGTCGTCGATGGTTACGTGCGGCGGTTCCAGGTCCAGGAAAAGATGACGGCACAGATCGCGCGATGCATCGATGAAGTCCTGAAACCGCGCGGTGTCGGCGTGGTCATCGATGCCGCCCACCAGTGCATGACGACACGGGGCGTGCACAAGCGCGGCGTCTCCATGGTCACGAGCACGATGCTCGGCACGTTCCGCAGGGACGCGCGCACGCGGTCGGAATTCCTGCGGTTCATCGACATTCATAGTTCGCAGTAATGTCGATCGCACTGCGCGGCCGCAAATACAGCGGCTGCGCCTCGATTCGAGCGGCGCCAGGCAAGGCGCGCGAGGCAGCAGCTCCGGGTACCGGCGGACATGGCGCAGCCCCGGCACGCCCCGCTTACACCAGCACTCGCTCGATGCCGCCGTTGTTCGCTGCCTTCACATACGCCGGCAGCCAGTCCTCGCCGAGCACGTGGCGGGCGATCTCCACCACGATGTAATCGGCCTCGGTGTCGGCATCGTCGTTGTAACGCTTCAGACCCTGCAGGCAGGACGGACAGGAAGTCAGGATCTTGACCTCGCCCTTGAAACCGTCGGCACGCAGCTTGTCGGCGCCGACGCGCATTTCCTGTTCCTTGCGGAAGCGCACCTGTGTGGCTATATCGGGCCGCGAAATCGCAAACGAACCGGACTCGCCGCAGCAGCGATCGTTCTTCTCGATCTTGCCGTTGACCTGATCGTTGATCAGCGTGTTCACCACCTTGAGCGGATCGTACTGCTTCATCGGCGTGTGGCACGGATCGTGGTACATGTAACGCGTCCCGGTGACGCCCTCGAGCCGCACGCCGCGCTCCATCAGATATTCGTGGATGTCGACGATGCGGCTGCCGGGGAAGATCTCGTCGAATTTGTAGCCCTGCAGCTGGTCGTAGCAGGTGCCGCAGCTCACCACCACGGTCTTGATGTCGAGGTAGTTGAGCGTGTTGGCGACGCGATGGAACAGCACGCGATTGTCGGTGATGATCTTGTCGGCCTTGGCGGATTCGCCCGAGCCGCGCTGCGGATAGCCACAGCACAGATAGCCCGGCGGCAGCACCGTCTGCACACCCACCTGCCACAGCATCGCCTGCGTGGCCAGGCCCACCTGCGAGAACAGGCGCTCCGAGCCGCAGCCGGGGAAATAGAACACCGCTTCGGATTCGCTGCTGGTGCGCGCCGGATCGCGAATGATGGGCACATAGTGCCGATCCTCGATATCCAGCAGCGCGCGCGCGGTCTTTTTCGGCAGGCCGCCCGGCATCTTCTTGTTGACGAAGTGCAGCACCTGCTCCTTGATCCCGGGCTTGCCGGTGGTTGCCGGCGGTCGCGCGGTCTGCGACGCCGTGAACGCGCCCAGGGTGCGGTTCGCCATGCGCTGCGCCTTGTAACCCCACTCGATCATGGCCTTGCGCGTCAGCTTGATCGTCTCGGGATTGGTCGCGTTCAGGAAGAACATGGAGGCGGCGGTGCCGGGATTGAAGCGCTTCTTGCCCATGCGTCGCAGCAGATCGCGCATCGCCATCGAGACATCGCCGAAGTCGATGTTCACCGGACACGGCGTCACGCACTTGTGGCAGACGGTGCAATGATCGGCGACATCGGAAAACTCGTCGAAGTGACGGATCGAAACGCCGCGACGCGTCTGCTCTTCGTACAGGA
>JBDHQY010000392.1:0-3308 GCA_039807315.1 Steroidobacter sp.
ACCAGCCTGCGGGCCTCCTCGATCGACAGCTGCGAGCCGAACCAATACGCGTTGCGGCTGTGGCCGGCGAGCAGCACGCCCAGCTCGTCGATGCCCGCGATGATTTCCTTGTTCAGGATCCGCTTCTGCGGCTGCACCCGCCAGTTGTGCCCGGCGAACTCGTGCACCGACAGCACCGCATCGTCGCAGGGATGGTACGAGTAGTGCACCGTCGGGCGGGACACGACCTGGTCACCGTGGCGATGGGTGAAGAAGTCCGACAGCGAGATCGATTCGCCGTGCGTGATCAGAAAGCCATGGAAGTGACCGGCTTTCGGCGTCCAGGTGCGCACTTTGGTGCTGGCGCCGGGCCGCAGCATGTAGATCGCACACTTCGGTCCGAAATCGAACGTCCGGCCACCCGGCGGCAGCGCCTTCTCGTGCGTGCCCCAGCCGAGTTCGGCCGGCTGCGCGCCTTCGCTGACGAAGCCGTCGACCGACCAGGTGTTGACGAACTCGCCCAGCCGCTTCGGCACGTTCGCCACCTGGGTATCGCGCTCGGCGATGTGAATCACACGGATGCCGACCTTGTGCGACAGCGCCGCCCATTCCTCACGCGTACGTGGATTACCCGCATCGATCTCGGTGTCGTCCGCGATGTTCAGCAGCGCCTGCTTCGCGAAATGCGTGACCAGGCCCGGGTTGGCCCCGTGCGTGATCACCGCGGTCGGGCCGCTCTTGAGCTCCCTGCGCAGTTGCAGCGCCGACTCGCGCAGCGCGTAATTGGTACGCAGCGCCGGCGACACGCTCGAATTGGTATAGCCGCCCGGCCACGGCTCGATGCAGGTATCCAGATACAGCACGCCTTTCTCGTGGGCGAGCTTGATCAGCGCCAGGCTGGACACGTCAACCGACAGATTCAGCAGAAAATCGCCGCTCGACAGCAGCGGTCCGAGCACCTGGAGATAGTTGTCCGGCAGCAGCGGCTGCTTGATGAATTTCACGCCGTACTCGGCGGCTTCCGCACGGCCCGTGTCGTCCGCCGTCACGATGGTGATGCGATCCGGCGTGATGCCGACATGCCGCAGGATGAGGGGCAGCACTCCTTGGCCAATGCTGCCGCAGCCGATCATGACGATGCGGCCGGGAAATACCACGTGAACAGGATGCTCGGACATGACGATCACTCGACTACAGAGAAAAAACGACAGGTGAGTGTACTGATTTTTTCCGCTGTGGCGACCCCACGGGCCGGCGCGCGGTCGTGACCAACGACCGCGGCATCGGCATCGGCGCGCGCAGGAGAGCTGCGTTTTTCCTCACTCTCGCGTCAGAGCGAGTTCAACGCCATCAGCAGGATGGGATCACGCTTTCACGTGAATGACGAGAAGCATCGCAAGCGATGCGAGCGTCGCCGATCGCTGTCACAACCCGCTTGTGCGCCGACGATCAGCTCTCACGCTCGCGCCAGTGCGGTGGATACGTGCGTTCGTATCCCGGCAGCGCTTCGATGCGCCTGATCCAGGCCGTGATCGCCGGATAGTTCGTCTCCAGCGGCAACAAGCGGCTGCGCAACTCCTGCGCTTCACGCCGATCCAGCGCGCGCAGCAGCAGCTGGATGCCCGGGAAGACCACTACATCCGCTGCGGAGAAATTTTCTCCGACCAGCCACGACGACTGCGACAGCCGGCTCTCGATGGTGCGCGCTTCATTGGCGATGAGCATCATGGCGCGCACGATTTCGTCCGAGTGGCCTTCCGCGTTCTGGAACAGGATGGCGTGGATCACTTTCATGATGTGCTCTTCGGCGTACGCCTGGTACTCGCAGATCACGCGCATGATGGTGCCGGCCTCCTCGGGCGTGCGGCCGAGCAACGGCGGATCCGGATATTTGCGGTCCAGGTACTGCAGGATCGCCAGCGACTCGAAACACACGTAGTCGCCGTCCTTGAGCACGGGCACGCGGCCGCGCGGATTCATCTGCAGCAGCTGCGGCGATTTGTGCTCCTGCTTGGCGAACTGCACCGGGTGCGACACGTAGGGAAGCTGTTTGTATTCGAGCGCCAGCAGCGCTCGCCACGAATACGGGCTGCCGCTGCCCCACCAGAGTTCGAGTGCCATGTGAATCGCGCCGCAGTCTTTAAGGAGGCGCGGATTGTAGCGGAAGCTCCCGACGGGGTGACGAGCAGCAGGTCGCGGGTTCAGAATCGGACGCTTCCATCGCAAAGAATACGGATCCGCCCATGTACGCGACGCTCATCACCCCCACCGAACTGGCCGCCCACACCCGCGACAGCCAGTGGCTCATCGTCGATTGCCGGTTCGATCTGGCGCGTCCCGACTCGGGCGAAACGGCTTATCGGACCAGTCACATCCCGAATGCGGTGTATGCGCACCTGGATCGCGATCTGGCCGCGCCGGTCACGCCGGACAGCGGACGCCATCCATTGCCGGCGCCGGAAAAATTTGCCGCGATCCTCAGCGCATGGGGGCTCACCAGCGATACACAGGTGGTCGCGTATGACGCCGACAGCGGCGCTTTCGCGGCACGGCTGTGGTGGCTGCTGCGCTGGGTCGGGCACAAGAAAGTCGCCGTGCTCGACGGCGGCTTCAAGGCCTGGCTTGCCGCCGGATTGCCGGTGACGAATGAAATTCCACAGCGCCCGGTGACACGCTTCGTGGCGCAGCCCGATCGCGGCGCGTGGCTCGATTCCGTCGAGGTCGCGGAGCGGCTGACGCGAGCCGACTGGCGCCTGCTCGACGCCCGTGCTCCCGAACGCTACGCCGGCGCGGTCGAGCCGATCGATCCGGTCGCCGGCCACGTGCCCGGCGCCTTGAATCATCCGTTTGCGCTGAATCTCGGGCCGGATGGGCAGTTCCTGCCGGCGGCAGAGTTGCAGGCGCGCCTGGAGAAATCGCAGGCCGCCGCAGCCGGCAGAATCGCCGACGCTCACACCATCGCCATGTGCGGTTCCGGCGTGACCGCCTGTCATCTGCTGCTGGCGATGGAAATCGCCGGCAAACCCGGCGCGAAGCTCTATGCAGGCTCGTGGAGCGAATGGATCAGGGATCCGTCGCGGCCGGTGGCGAAGGCCGAGCGCTGAGCGCTCATTTGCCCATTATTTAGCCGCCTGCGCGCCGACCGGGCGCGTATGAGCGGAAAGCGCCTCGACAAAGCGACACTCAGCGCCTCACCGCAGCGAATGTGAATCGCAAGCGTGCATCGGACTGCATACGCTTTCTGCTATCTTTTCCGGCATGGACACCGCCACCAAAAAACCCGCGAACGGCTGGAGCATCGAAGACTCGCTCGAGCTGTACCAGGTACC
>JBDHQY010000393.1:0-3305 GCA_039807315.1 Steroidobacter sp.
ACATGTCGTAGAGCTGCCAGCCCCACACCGGCATGTCCCGCGCACCGTGAGCCCGCCGGTCCCAGCGGCCGTCGATCGCTCTTCTGACGTCCTCGGCCGGGAACTCGCCCCCATCGCGACGCGCCAGCAAAGTCAGGTCGGGAACGCCGCTCTTGATCAGCGGCGCCACCGGCCCATCGCCGCGAGCTGCGACACCGTGACAGCTCGAGCACAGCCGTTGGTACAAATCGACGCTGCTCAAGATCTCGACCGGCCGCTGATCGACCCGGTTGGACGCGCAGCCGGCCAGCCCGAGCACGCCGAACAGCGCGGCGACTATGGGGACGCGGGGCATGAATTCTCCTTTGATGAGCCAGGCCGCATGCAGGCGCAGCTGCTGCCGCGCTGTCAGATCCAGAAAGCCGCTCCAGTGCCTCGCCAATGGCACAGCGGGCGCCATCAGCCGACCATGCATTGCTGAATTCTGCGCGACGACAGCCTCATCGCTGGTGGCAAGGTCGGGCGAAGCCTCGCATTCAAGTTGGCGTAGCGCAGCCGTGACAGCCCGCGAGACGTTACGTAGATAACCGGAGTCCCATCGGCCTCAGGCAATCTCCCCTGTTCGTGTCCCTGGCAGCAGTCACCGTATCTAGCCGCTGCATCATTGCCTTCCCGAAGGGCAACGTACATATTCGAGTTCACTGCAAATTCGAGGAGCGTGGATGAAGCCCCCGGCGATCGGCGACGTGTTCCGAACGAGCGACGGATATCGAGGAGTGTCATGCTCCTGACGCGACAGCGCCTCGAGCGACATCAGATTGCGATCTACTTCGGGGCGGCAGCCTTCGCGGCGATGACGGGACTCGTCGCTCCCGTATCGGCATGGGGCCTGGACGTGCTGGTCACCCCCGCCATCGCGCTCCTCATGTACGCAATGTTTCTGCAGATTCCCCTTCTGAATCTGCTTGCTGCATTGGGCAACCGGCGGTTCACCGGCGCTGTGCTGCTGGCGAATTTCATCCTGATACCGTTGCTGGTCTGGGCGCTGACACGGCAGCTTGCGGATGATCAGGCGCTGCTGACCGGTGCGCTGCTCGTATTGCTCACCCCCTGCATCGACTACGTGGTGGTCTTCACCCATCTGGGCAAGGGCGATGCACGCCTGCTCCTGTCGACGACGCCGATCTTGTTGCTGCTGCAGTTTGCGCTGCTGCCCTGTTACCTGTCCTTCATGCTCGGCGGCACCGACACCCTGTCGATCGCCTTCGCTCCTTTCATCGAGGCCTTCGCATTCCTCATCGCGCTGCCACTGATCCTGGCTGTCGCAACAGAAGCGCTCACCGGACGCTCACAGGCGGTTCGCGGATGGCGCGACGGCTGGCTCTGGATGCCGGTTCCGGCAATGGCGATGGTGCTGATCCTGGTCATTGCTTCTCAGATCGCCGCAATTCGTCAGGACGCAAGCAAGCTGACGACTGTGCTTCCTGTTTATGCGGCGTTCGTGGTGCTCGCACCTGCGATCGGTGCCTTGACCGCCCGCATTTTCCACCTGCCGACAACGGCGGCCAGAGCCGTCGCATTCAGTTCGGCCACGCGCAACTCCCTGGTCGTGCTGCCGCTCGCCCTGGCGCTGCCACCCGACCTGCGGACGCTGGCCGCAGCCGCCGTGATCACCCAAACGATGGTCGAGCTGGCAGCGGAGTTGATCTATCTCAAAGCGATTCCTGCTTTGATCCGGCGGTAGCCGGAGCGCGAGTCGAACTCCATGCCGGTCTCTTCCGGATACCATCCTCGCGCAGTCAAGGATCGGTCGGCACCGAGTCCCGCGACAGATAGTCGGCGACGGCTGCGAGCTCGTCGGCTGCCAGGCTATCGAGGAATCGCCCCAGACCGTCCTGCGCATTCTGCCGGTGCGACGATGCCAGGCTGCGCAGTTGCTGCAGCAGGTACGAGTAGTGCTGACCTCGCAACGACGGCGCGAACCCTTCGGCATTGTCTTGGTGACACGCAGCGCACTGCTCGCGAAAGATGGCTTCGCCCAGGTTGGTATCGGCTCCGCTGCCGACTTCCGGTTTCTGCAACGGCGGCAAATTGCTCAGGTAGCGGGAGACGTCTGCCCATACCTGTGGGCCGGACAGCGCATCCCTGGCTACGACCGCATGCATGGCGCGGCTGTCACGCTCGAGCTCGGTGAAATCCGCCAGCTGTTTCACCAGATAGGCTTTGCGCTGTCCCGCCAGCGCAGGAACGGCGCTGCGCACATCACCCGCTGCCTCGACCCCGTGACAGCGCGCACAATGCTGCTTGTAAACGACCGCGCCGTTACGGGCATCCGAATCGAGACTCAGCGCCGTATGAATGAGCCGCTCGACCCGGGTCGGCGACGCCAGCGCAGCCGCATTGGGCGATAGAGCCCACACACACGCCAAAGCCAGTGTGCATAGCACCGACACTCCAGGACTGGTGCCGCTCCGCAATAGTGTTTTCATTGGGCGCGCAGTGTTGGTCGCACCGTGTCACGAAGAAATCGGGGGATTCTCGTAGCCGGCTCGCACATTTACGCGCTGGAACAGCATGAATTCGTTCGTCGCTTCCGCGTCAGCGAAGCGCCCGATTCGTCAGCTTGTCAGGCTGGCAAGGATGCCGAGCGGATGATGCGCCCGGGCGATACTGATGATGAGCCCGTAGACGGCGAGCGCCGCCAACCAACTGACTATGCGTATTTTTTGCGTCTGACCGCGCTTCAGCGCGTAGCTGCCGAGCACCACATAAACGACGAGCAACAAGACCTTGGCGGTCAACCAGGCATGCACGAACGGATACTGGTGCAGGATCGTCGCCAGCATCAGGGCCGCCGTGAGCAAGGTCGTGTCGATGGTGTAGCTGAGATAGCGCAGCGGTGCTGCCATGGCCCAGCGCGCTCCCCCCATATTCAGTGCCAGACCGCGCAGCAGGAACAGCGCGCCGCTCGCGATCACCGCTGCGACATGAACCCATTTGATCTGCGGATAGAACTCGATCATGCGTTCACCCCGAAATGCCGTCGGCGCACGCTGTCGTCCGATGCGGGCCGGGCGGCTGGTACCGTCCGGCCCTGCTCCTGCGATCTGCGAGCAGGCTTCATCCGTTCTGTGCCACGCGCTCGCCCTCGGACACCTCAGCTGCGACTTGCTTGGGAGCGATCCACAACCGCAGCACGAACACCGCCAGCGCCAGCGCGCCGACGCTGAAGATCGTGTCGCCGGGCACCCGCAACCACACCAGCAACTGGATGATGGGCTGCTGCATCAGCTCTGCAGAGCGTGCATACCAGTAGCCGTGCTGGA
>JBDHQY010000394.1:0-3298 GCA_039807315.1 Steroidobacter sp.
CCGTTCAGATGCCCAGCAATTTTCGCACGCTCGTCATTGCCTTGGCCACGACTGCCGCCATCGCCCTGGGCGGCTGCGGCGGCAGCAAGGTCAAGGAGATGCTCGGCAGCCCCGACAAGCTGTACGAGGCCGCCAAGCGCGCCTCCGACAACGGCAACTACCGCGACGCCATCGCCTACTACGAGCAGCTCGAAGCCCGCTTCCCGTTCAGCAACCCGGCGCGCCAGGGTCAGCTGGACCTGATGTACGCGTACTACAAGAACCGCGAGCCGGAATCCGCCATCGACCAGGCCGACCAGTTCATCCGCGAGAATCCCGCCCACCCGCGCGTGGACTACGCCTACTACATCAAGGGCCTGGTGCAGTTCGAGCGCAATCCGAACTTCATCGAGATGTGGTTCAACGCCGATCTATCGCAGCGTCCGCCCATCGACGCGCGCAAGTCGTTCCAGGCGTTCCAGACGCTGCTGCAACGCTATCCGAACAGCGAATACGCCGAGGATTCGCGCCAGCGCATGATCTTCCTGCGCAACCGCCTGGCGAACTACGAGGTGTACGTCGCGGACTACTACCTGAAGCGCGGCGCCTATGTCGGCGCCATCAACCGCTGCAAGTACGCCATCGAGAACTACGACGGCGCCCCGCAGCTGCGTCGTGCCCTGGAGATCATGGCGGCTTCCTACACCAAGCTCGGCATGCAGGATCTGGCGGCGGAGTCGCAGAAAGTACTCAACGAAAACTTCGCCGGCGTGAACGTCGACGAACGCCAGCACAAGAAGTCCTGGTGGAAATTCTGGTAGCGCACACCTTCGTTACTCCAGCGCACCGCTGCCCCGGTGCAGGCAGGGCGGCAGTCCATTCCACTGCCCTGGATGGATTACCGCGCACGCGGGAACGACGAAGGCGCGAGATGACTCGAGATGAGCAATCGGATCTTCCCGACCACGGCCGGTCGGGACTGAAACTGCCGTCTATCGGGCGCGATAGCCGGACGTGATCGGATAACGCCAATCGCGCCCGAACGCCCGGTCGCTGATCCGCACGCCGGGCGGCGCCTGCCGGCGCTTGTATTCGTTGTGCTTCACCATCTCGAGCACGCAGCCGACGACGGCGCGGTCGAAGCCGCGCGCAGCGATTTCGTCCACCGACAGGTCGTCCTCGATGAACAGCTCGAGAATGGCATCGAGGACTTCATAAGGCGGCAGCGAGTCCGAATCCTTCTGGTCGGGCCGCAGCTCGGCCGAAGGCGGCCGATCGATCACCCGCTGCGGAATCACCTGGACGCCGCCTGCAGCAATCGAATTGCGGTAATTGGCCAGCCGGTAGACCAGCATCTTGCTGCAGTCCTTGATGGGCGCGAAACCGCCGTTCATGTCGCCGTACAAGGTGGCGTAGCCCACCGCCATCTCGCTTTTGTTGCCGGTGGTGACCAGCATGCGGCCGGTCTTGTTGGAGATCGCCATCAGCAGCACGCCGCGGCAGCGCGCCTGGATGTTCTCCTCGGTGGTGTCCGGCTTGCGGCCGGCGAAAACGTCCTTGAGCGCATCCAGCGTCGCGGCAAACATGCCTTCGATCGAGATCGTGTCGTGACTCACGCCCATGACACGGGCCTGCAGCGAGGCGTCCTCGACGCTCATCTGCGAGGTGTAGCGCGAGGGCATCATGACGGCGTGAACGCGCTCGGCGCCGAGCGCATCGACGGCAATCGCCAGCGTCAGCGCGGAGTCGATACCGCCCGATAGACCGAGCACGACGCCGGGAAAACGATGTTTGCCGACATAGTCGCGAACACCGAGCACGAGCGCGCCATACACGCTGGCTTCTTCCGACAACGACGGCTCCACGTACGCCGGCCGCGGCACCGCCGCGCCGTCGATCAGATCGACATCCACAGCCGTTACGCTTTCCTGGAACGGCGTCACCCGCTGCACCACCTGGCCTGCTGCATTCATCACGAACGAGCCGCCGTCGAATACCAGTTCGTCCTGCCCGCCCAGCAGATTTACGTAAACCATAGGCAGACCTGTATCGCGCACGCGGTTGCGCGCCGCGCCCTCGCGCCGCTCCTGGTAGCCGAGCGAGAACGGCGAACCGTTGATGACCACGATCAGCTGTGCGCCCGCAGCTTTTGCCGCTCGTGCCGGCTGGGGCTCCCAGATATCCTCGCAGATCAGCAGCGCGATACGGATGCCGTTGATCTCGACGATCCGGGTGGCGTCGCCGTGGCGGAAGTAGCGCTTCTCGTCGAAGACTTTGTAGTTCGGAAGCTCCTGCTTGCGGTAATTCGCCAGCATGTCGCCGTCGCGAATCACGGCCGCAGCGTTGTAGATGCCGCCCTCCGCATATTCCGGATAGCCCACCATCACGGCAATGCCCCGCGTTTCCTCGCACACCCGCTTGAGCGCTGCCTCCACCTGCCGCCGCAACCCGGTATGAAACAGCAGGTCTTCGGGCGGATAGCCCGACAGGCTGAGCTCCGGATACAGCACCAGGTCCGCTTTGAGCTGGTCGCGCGCCTGCGCCGCCACATCGATCACGCGCTGCGCATTGCCGGCAACGTCACCTACGAACAGGTTGAGCTGGGCCAGTGCGATACGAAGAGAGGAAGCGGCCATTGGGGTGCCAGGAGGATGCGGATAAAAAGGGTCTTGGGAAATGTTGGCAAGGGCTCCAGAGGGCGATTATTGCCGAAGGCCCTCCCTGTGTCCCTCCCCGGCTTGCCTGCTCATCCGTGGCATGAAGATCCGCTATCCCTGGGAAGTCTCGTTGCTGGTCATTCCGGCGCAAACCCGGCCCCGATTCGCTCGGTGGGGCGGGAATCCATTCCGATCAACGGCCGCACACCCACTCCACGTCAGTCCAAGACTCATCACTCCCGTGCACGCGGGAGTCCATTCTGCTGACCCGGATGGATTCCCGCTTGCGCGGGAACGACAGGGAATCAGAGCATCCCTAAAAGCAGAAACGAAACCAAGCAGCCGGTTTCTGCCCTTTGCAGACCCCGCCCTTCGCCGAAAGCCAAGGTGAGACGCAAACTTTCCAAGCTTCTCACCCGGTGCCCGATCGCCTCTTCCGGGGAAGAGGCGACGACAGTCAGCGCCGCGCCTTGCCGCCCTTCCTGGACTTCGCAGCCTTCTTGGCGACCTTCGGCTTCGCTGTCTTCCTGGCCTTTACCGGGGCCTTGACCGTCTTGCGAGCCTTCTTCGCCGGACCTTTCGCCGCCTTCTTCACGGCCGGCTTGCGGGCAGGCTTCTTCGCCACGGATTTCCGCGCCGGAGCCGCAGCCGTCTTCGCAGCC
>JBDHQY010000395.1:0-3293 GCA_039807315.1 Steroidobacter sp.
CGCGCTGGGCGTCGGTTTCCCCGGCTTCTATCTGAACCAGAGCTACTTCGACGAGGCCGCCGCCTTCGGCAGGGGCACCGTCCACTACTACATCGTCGCCATCACCGATCCGGCCCAGGCCACCGCGGTGTCGCAGCGGATCGATGCGCTGTTCGCCAACTCCACCAACGAGACGCGCACCCAGACGGAATCGGCGCTGGCGCAGATGCAGCTCAAGCAGGTCGGCGATATCAATTTCATCGTCAATGCCATCGTCGGCGCGGTGCTGTTCACGCTGCTGTTCCTCACCGCCAACACCATGATGCAGTCGGTGCGCGAGCGCACCGGCGAGCTGGCGGTGCTCAAGACGCTGGGGTTCTCCGACGGCAAGGTGCTGTCGCTGGTGCTGATCGAGTCGCTGGCCCTATGTGCGTTCGCGGCCGCGGCGGGCATTGCTCTGGCGGCCGCGGCGTTTCCGCTGCTCAAGCCCATCTTCGGCAATTTCCAGATGCCGGGCATCGTGCTGGCCATGGGTGCCGCTCTGGCGCTGCTGCTGGCGTTCGTCAGCGGCCTGCCGCCGGCCTGGCGGGCGCGACAGCTGAACATCGTCGACGCGCTGGCCGGCCGTTGAGTCAGGAAGCCCTCGGATGAAGACCTTCAGACAGATCGGCGCGGTTACCGTGATGAACCTGCGCAGCCTGCCGCAACGCCTCGCCACCTCGGCCGTCATCGTCATCGGCATTGCCGGCGTGGTCGCGGTGCTGGTCTCGGTGCTGGCGATGTCCACCGGCATGCTGCGGACCCTAACCCGGGCCGGCGCCGACGATCGGGTGATCGTGCTGCGCAACGGTTCCGCCTCGGAGATGGGCAGCAACCTGGGACGCGATGCGGTGCGCTTGATCGCCGACGCGCCCGGCATCAAGCGCGATGCCGAGGGCAGGCCGCTGGCGTCGGTCGAGACCCTGCGCCTGATCAATCTGTTCAAGCAGGCGGATGGCAGCGAGGTCATGGTCACCCTGCGCGGCGTCGGGCCGCGGGTGCTGGCGGTACGGCCGGAGATGCGCCTCATCGAGGGGCGCATGTTCCGGCCGGCGGTCAACGAGATCGTGGTCGGCAAGGCGGCCAGGGCGCAGTTCAGGAGCCTGAATCTCGGCGACCGGATCACCACGCGCGGTGCCACCTGGACCGTGGTCGGCGTGTTCGGCAGCGACGGCAGCTCGCACGAGTCCGAGCTGCTGGCCGATGCGGAAACGGTGAATGGCGCGGATCACCGCAGCGGCTTCTCCAGCGTCATCGCGCGCCTGGAGTCGCCGCAGGCCTTCCAGAGATTCAAGGACTCGCTCAGCGCCAATCCGGCGCTGGCGGTGGATGTGAGCCGCGAGCGCGAATACTACGAGCGCCAGTCCGAAACCATCGGCAAGGTGATCTCGGTGGTTGCCTACGTGGTCGGCGGCATCATGGCGATCGGCGCGATCTTCGGCGCGCTGAATACCATGTACTCGGCGGTGAGCGAGCGGCTGCGGGAGATCGCCACCCTGCGGGCGCTCGGCTTCGGTGCCACGGCCATGGTCGTCTCAGTGCTTGCCGAAGCGTTGCTGCTGGCTTTCATCGGCGGCGCAATCGGAGCAGCGCTGGCGTGGCTCTTCTTCAACGGCAACGTGGTCGGCACCACTGCCGGTGGCGTCAATGGCCATCTGATTTTCGAGCTGAGCGTCAGCGCACAGCTGATCACCATTGGCATCGCGTGGGCCTGCGTGATTGGCCTGATCGGCGGCCTGTTCCCCGCAGTGCGTGCGGCCAGGCTGCCGGTCGCCGAGGCCTTGCGCGCAGTGTGAGCTGGTATTGCCGCTCGCGAAGCTGATCCACGATCATTCTGAGAAAGCTTCTGGCGTCGTTTCGGCCGAACGCAACGGCTGTCGTTGCCTGGGCTGCCAGCTGGCAACGACCTCGAATACGCCTCGCAATTGCTGCTTCTCTCCCGATCCCCCGGGAGAGAAGCGCCGGCAGTCGCTCAGGCGTCCAGCGTACCGAGGAAATCGGCTTTGCCGATCTCGACACCGTTGTGACGCAGCAGGTTGTACGCGGTGGTGACGTGGAAGAAGAAATTCGGCAGCGCCCAGTACTGCAGGTATGTCAGGCCGGTGAACGAGAATTCGCGCTGCGAGGTCTTGACCACTACTTTGCGTTCCTCGGAGCCGTCGATCTGCGCCGGCCTGAAGCTCTTGAGATAGTCGAGCGTCTTGTCGATGCGCGCGATCAGCTCCGGCAGGGTCGTTTCCCGATCCTCGAACTTCGGTGCCTCGGTGCCCGACAGACGCGCGGCCGCGCCCTTGGCGGCATCGCTGGCGATCTGGATCTGGCGCGACAGCGGAAACATGTCCGGCGCCAGTCGGCTGTTGACCAGGACGGCCGGATCGAACTTGCGAGCCGCGGCGTGAGCCACCCCCTTCTCCAGCAGGACTTTCAGGCTGCCCAGCATCTGGACGAAAACGGGAATGGAGGCTTCATACATGGAGATACTCATCGCCGATCGCTCTCGTGACTCAAGGGACGGGAATTATAGAGCGGCCGGCGGGCGTACGAGCGGAGCCGCCAGCCTGACGGATGCGAAAGCCCGAGGGAGCGGCGGCTATTTCTGATGGCGCGGCGGTGCGAACACGTCCACGGACAAGGTGACAGTGCGGCTCTCGTTGGGTGTCAACGCGCCGACGCCGACGATGCGTCGCGCCACTTCCTCCCCACGCTCGTTCCTGATCGAAACGACCACGGAGTATTCCCATGCATCGGTATTTTCCTGGTTGCGGAACTCGCCTTCGACGCGCAGCGCCGTAAAGGCCGGCTGCGCGCGCCGGTCGACGATGGTCTGTGCGTCGAAGCGCAGGTGATGCTGGCATCCCGGACAGATGCTGGCGCTTTCGAGGATCGTCGCCTTGCAGTGCGGACAGGTCCTGGTCTTGCCGGGGGGCGCGACGCGGCTGCTGCTCATGTCGAGCGCATGTCAGTTCTTGTTTTTCTCGTCCCAGCCGAACTCGACGCGGCCGCGCATTCTCGATCCGGCGGCGACGGTGAGCGAGCCGGCCTTGAGATCGCCGTTGAGCACGCCGGTCTGCAGCAACTCGACGCGTGTGGCTGCATCGATGTTGCCTTCCAGTTCGCCGCCGATCACCACGGTGTTGGCACGGACGCCGCCGGTGAGGTGCGCGCCCGGCTCGATCGTCAGGTTGCCCTGCACCTGCACGTCGCCCTTGAAGTTGCCGGCGATGCGTACATGGCCGGTGCCTTCGATCTTGCCTTCGATGGTGAGGCCCGAGGCG
>JBDHQY010000396.1:0-3292 GCA_039807315.1 Steroidobacter sp.
TGCAGCAGCGTGTCGCTGCCGCGGTAGGTATTGACGGTGACATCGTCGTCGTTGACCAGGTCGTCCACGCCGGTCAGCTCGAGCACGATGCGGGTGTCGTTGTACGACTGCATGAACAGATTTTCGAAGTGGTAGTTGGACCCGCCGGTACGGTAGCCGCCGATGCAACCGATGGCCCGCTGCATCTGATTGTCGATGCCCTTCTCGCCCTCGGGGCTGTCGAAGTCCTCGGGACCGACCTTGCCGTCGAGGTTCATGCCATAGGCAATCTTGCCGCCCGCTTCCTTGAAGGCGAACGACTCGGGCGCCTCGGTGGGGTGCCACTGCTCGCCCTCGCGCTTCAGCTGCGCCTCGATCAGCGTGTGCTTCTTGCCGTCGTCGTACAGCTTCTTGAACTGCTCGCGCGGACCGTCGTTGAAGCCCTGCGGGCACTCGGTCTTGCCGCCTTCGGTCTCGTAGATCGACCAGTAGCGGTTCGTCAGCACGTAGCCGATGGTGCCGTTGCGCAGCGCGCTGCCGCCTTCTTGCAACTGCGATTCGGCGGCATGGCCCGCACTCGACAACCCGAGCGTGAGCGCAGCGGCCAGCGCCGGTCGTGCCATCGATGAACAGATCTGTCGAATTGCGCCACTACGATTCATAGAGACCCCCTTCATGCGAGACGGGACCGCCATGCTCAGCGATCCGCGGGCGACCTGCCCTGAGTGTTGGTGCGGAAGTCGTCGCGCACCCAGAATGCCTTGAAACCGTTGCGCCAGCCATTGAATTCACCGTACGCATCGCCGTTGGCGTCGCCGGGCTTCTCGTCGCCGCCGAAGGTGTAGACCGGCCGATCACGATAGGCCCACACCTGCATGGCACCGGCCTGACCCGGCTCAGCGCGCCGGCCGCTGTTCGGGTCGATGGTCATGACGGTCCACAGCGAGCTGTCGGACTTCGCGCCGGCCTTGGCAGGCACATACGGGAAGGTCTCCTGACACACCTTCGGGTCGAAATTGCCGCAGATGGCCATGCGATAGGCCTGCGGCGCATCCGGGTGATCGCAGGCCTGCTGGTCGATCGCATCGTCGCTGCAGGAATAAAAATAGATCGTCTTGCCATTGCCATCCGCCAGCACCTGACCGACGCGTGAATCCTGTACCGTGAACTCTGCCGGCGGCGGTAGCGCGCGCTGCGTGTACACGTTGTGCCAGCCCGGCACATCGCTGCCGGTAACGGCGCGGGTGCGGATTTCTTGCCGATAGGTATAAAGCGCCTTGCCTCGATACGCCCACTGCTTCACGCCTGGCGTGCGCTCAATGACACTCCACTCGCCCCGCGCTTTCGCCGTCTGCGGCGCCAGCACCGGCGCCCAGTCTTCCAGACACCGGCCGCTGCAGTTGGACTTGCCCGGCTCGTCCGCATCGGAGCTGTAGACCGAGTAGCCCTTGTGGTCGATCAGCAGATGGCCGGTGCGCATCGGCTGCACAGCCAGCTCCGGCGGCACATCCGGCGGCGGGCCGATCGGATTGCGCGCGACGCCACGCTCACCGCCGGCCATGGCATTGGAGCCGCCCAGCACGTCGCCCGGCACACGGTCGAGGATGGAGGTGTAGACGGGATAGCCGTCGTAGGCCCATTGGCTCTGGCCGTTGGTGCGCTTGACGATGGTCCATTTGCCCACCGGCTTGGCGTCGTCCGGCGCCAACACCGGCGGCCACAGCTGCTCGCAGCTCTTGCGCTGCTCGACCTCAGGCAGCGTGAAGCCGCCCGGATACGGACTCATGAGACCGCTGGTCTCGGTGTAGATGGTGCCGTCGCAGGTGGCCACGCCGCTGTTGCGGCGATCGCCGGCGTTGCCGTTGCGCAGGCCGCTCAGCGCCCAGTTGTACAGGGTCTTGCCTTCGGCGGTGGCGAACACCGGCCCTTCCAGCTCCGTCGGCACCACCTTGATGCCCGGCGGCACCGGCACCTCGACGTAAGCTTCCTTGTCCTTCGAGTCGGCCGCTTGCCAGTACGGTGCGCCAGTAGTCGCCGCCTGAGCCGCCGCAGCCACCGCCATCAACAGCGCCGCACCCGCCAGCCCCTTCCACTCACTGCGCAGTCGTTGCATGTCCTAACTCTCGAGTCTGAAATTCATGACCGCAAGCCCGGCGCCGGCGATCACGGCAACCTGCCCTCGATTTCTTGATAGACCTTGGCAATCGCCAGAGGTGCCTGCGAATCGCGTGCCGTCCAGTCGCGATACGGCCCCCAATCGGCGTGCTCTGCGGCCGGACATTCGGCCGCGGATCCGCAAGCCTGGCCCGCGGCATGCAGCCGCCGGGCCTCGGCGATTACATAGGCAATGGCCTGGCGCGACTCCTCGAGATCGCGCTTCATGGTGGCTGCATCGTCGACGAAGCCGTGACCCGGCAGGTACATCGAGACATCCATCGCCTGGGCCTTCTCGATGGCGGCCAGCCATTCGCTTGGGTAGGCCGAGCGCATGGCCGGGAACAGCCCGCGCAGGTACACCTCGCTCATGAACAGGGTCTTGCTGTCGGGCAGATAGGCCACCAGATCGCCACCGGTGTGCGCGCGGCCCAGGTTCAGCACCTGGATCTCGGTCTTGCCCAGGCGGATCGAGTGCCGGTCAGCGACCGTCTGCGTCGGCGGATTGGCATTGTTGGCCAGCGTCTTCTGCGACGCCGGCGAGGACATGAACACGACGTCCGGAAACGCCGTCTTGAAGGCGGCGTTGCCGCCGACATGATCGCCGTGGTCCGAGGCGATAACCACGTACTTGATGGGTTGCGGCGTCAGTTTCTTGATGGTGTCGATCATCAGCTGGGTCTGTGCCACATCGCCCTGGCCGTCCACCACCACCACACCGTCGCCGGTGATGACGATCAGGCTCACCGTATTGAACACCACGCCGTTGCGATCCGGCGCATGCAGTCCTTCGTACATATAGACACCGGAGGCCAGCTCGCGCCAGCGCGGAAAGTCCTGAGGCGTGAGCTTGCTGCTGGCAAGGTCGGCGGGCCGAACCGAGGTGGCGCCGGCGGCGAACACCGGCAGGCTCATCAGGCATGCCAGCGCCGCGGTCAGAACGGTCAGAAGCGGACGGGTTTTCATGCGCTCTCCCGTGACAGAAATCCGGGGCGGACCATCGTGTCCGCCCCGGGGATGACGCTGCTAAACCTGTGCCGCAGCACTTGGCCTAGAACTGGTAGCGCAGACCGATGCGGTACATCCGACCGAGGCGATCGTAGTAACGCGTGTTGGCCTGACCGTTGTAGAAACCGCCGCCGCGGCCGCCAGCCACCAG
>JBDHQY010000397.1:0-3289 GCA_039807315.1 Steroidobacter sp.
CATCTCGCAGGCGTCGGTGGTCACCGATCCGGAGAAGCTCAAGGAACGCGTCGAGTTCATCCATGCCCAGATCAACTCGGACGCACTGGTGGAGGAGTACATCGAGGGCCGCGAGCTGTATGTCGGCGTCATGGGCAACGAGCGGTTGCGCACCTTCCCGATATGGGAGATGGATTTCGGCACGCTGCCCGAGGTGATGGCCGGCATCGCCACGCGCAAGGTGAAATGGGATCGCAGCTATCAGAAGAAGCACGGCATCCGCACCGGCGCCGCGCCACCGCTGCCGGACGGCGTGCCGGCGTATCTCGACAAGCTCTCCAAGCGCATCTACCGCGCGCTGCACATGAGCGGCTACGCGCGCATGGATTTCCGCATGCGCCCGGACGGTAGCGTGTTCGTGCTGGAAGCGAACGCCAATCCCAACATCAGCGACAACGAGGATTTCGCGGAGTCGGCCAAGGCCAGCGGCGTGGCCTATGCCGGGCTGCTCGAGCAGATCATCCGACTGGGCTGCAATTACCAGGCGGCGTGGCGCATCGACGAGACCTGAGCGGCGCGGCCAAGACACCGATGTCGTCGATCCTCCTGCCCGTTGGCTTCAGGGACGGGGCAGGGCAAAGGTCGGCTACCTGTGGATGAGGCAACGCACGAGTCGCAAATCTCATCCACACGGCCGCTCAGCCTCTCCCTGGAGGCAGAGGCGAGCGGCGAGCTCGGCGTTTTCTTTCCCTATCGATCAAAGAGAGATAACGCGCTGGCCCGCTATTCCGTCGACTTGGCCGGGCCTGTCCACTGCGCCAGCCACTTCAGCACTTCCTGGTGCCACTGCAAGCTGTTGGCGGGCTTGAGCACCCAGTGGTTCTCGTTCGGGAAGAACAGCAGGCGGCTGGGGATGCCGCGGCGCTGCAGTGCCGTGAAGGTCGAGATCCCCTGTGTATCGGGCACGCGGAAATCCTGTCCGCCGTGGATCACCAGCATGGGCTTGGACCATTGGGCGACGTGGTTGACCGGGTTGAACTTCTCGTAGTTCTTCGGCACCTCATACACCGGCCCGCCGTGCTCCCACTCGTCGAACCACAGCTCCTCGGTGGAATAGCCCATGGCGCGGCTGTCGAAGATGCCGTCGTGGTTGACCAGGCACTTGAACGGCTCGTTCCAGTTGCCGGCGATCCAGTTGATCATGAAGCCGCCATAGCTGGCGCCGAGCGCGCAGGTGCGATCCGCGTCCAGCCACGGATATTTTTCCAGCGCCGCCGCCAGACCCTTCTGCAGGTCCACCAGCGGCTTGCCGCCCCAGTCCTGCGAGATCGAATCGGTGAACGCCTGGCCGTAGCCGGGCGAGCCGTGGAAATCGATGAACACGGCGGCATAACCGGCGCCGGCGTAGGTCTGAGGATTCCAGCGATAGCTCCAGGCATTCGCGTACGAGGACTGCGGGCCACCGTGGACGATGAATGCCACGGGATAGCGGCGTCGCGGATCGAAGTTCACCGGCTTCACGATGTACGCGTACACCGTTTCCTCGTTGGCGCCGGCGAAGCGGAACTGCTCTGGCTCGCCGAGCGCGACATCTGCCAGTTTCTCCGTATTCATGCGCGGCAATTCGCGCAGGTCACCATTCTTGATGGTCAGCGCGTGCAGTTCGGCCGGCGACTTCAGCGAGTTCAGCGCGAACACGATCTCGCGCTCGCCGACGCTGAAGCTGTCGACGTGCCCCGGGCCGGTGAGCAGGGTGGGCTTGCCGCTCTTGACCTCCACCGACCACAGCGGATGCTGGCCGAGATGGTCGGTGGTGACGTAAAGGGTCCGGCCGTCGGCCGAGAACGCCATCGAATCCACCGAGCGATCCCACGACTGCGTCAGCGCGCGGCGCTGGCCGGTTTTGGTATCCATGACCACGATGTGGAAGCGATCGGCCTCGAAGCCCGCCCGTTCCATCGCGCGCCAGGCCAGCAGCCGGCCGTCGGCGGAGAAGACCGGCTGCGTGTCCCAGGCCGGATTGTCGGCAGTGAGATTGCGCGGCTCGCCGCCGTCGGCGCCGACCTCGTACAGATCGAAGTTGGTCGACCAGGGCTCGGACTTGCCCTTCAGGCGCGCGCTGAAAACGATCCGGCTGCCATCGGGCGAAAAAGTGTATTCGCTGGCGTCGCCGAAGGGCTTGGATGGCACGTCCGCGTCCAGCGATGCGCTGATCGCCACCGGCTCGCCCTGCACCGCGCCGTTCGCCAGCGTCAGCACGAACAGCTGCGAGATGCGGCCGTCGGCCCAGGTGTCCCAGTGGCGGATGAACAGCCGGTCGTACACTGCGCCGCTGTGCTTGAGCTTGGCGTTCGCGCTCAGCCGGTCGACGCTGCAGGCGAAGTCGGCGCAGTCCGGAAATACTTCGACGGAGACGGCCAGCTTGCTGGAATCGGCGGCCAGCTTGAAGCTGCCGACATCGAGCGGCAGCCGCGTCACCTGCTCGGCCTCGCCGCCGGCCTGCAGGCGCCACACCTGGCTCGAGCCGCTGCGGCTGGAAAGGAAGTACAGCGCCTTGCCGTCGGCGGACCATTGCGGGCTGCCGTCGTTTTCGGGGTCCGAGGTGAGACGCCGCGGCTGGGCGCCCTTGGTGGCGAGATCGAGCGACCAGATGTCGGTGCGGCCGCGGTTGGCGTCCATGTCGGTGGCGCGCACCGTGAATGCAACGGTCTTGCCATCGGGCGAGAGCACCGGTTCGGACACGCGCTCCAGCTGCACCAGGTCTTCGACGGCGAACGGACGCTTGCCCTGATTGGCGCCAGGGGCGTTGCTTTGGGCGCTGCCCGGATGGGCGGCGAGGGCGAGCAGGACACCAGCAAGGACGGGGCAGTGCTGCAGATGAGGCATGTTCACTCCGGCAGGCGCGGCAAGATGCGAAGGGCTGCCAGTATCCTATCTCGCCCGGCCGTCGTCACCCGTCACTTGCGCTCGCCGAACAGCGCGAAAGCGCTGGTATACCCGTGCAGATACGTGGCGTTCTGCACCGGTCCGATCTCGCCGTCGCAGAAACAGCCGCCGAGGGGCACGTCGGCGACCAGGCGCCGGAACGCATCGCTGTCATGGTCGGCCTGGCCGTACAGGCCGATGCCGCGACCGGCGCAGGAGAACAGCAACGCACCGGAAGCAGCCGGTGCCACGGCGGCGGCGCGATACTGGCTCAGTGCGCGCTCCAGGTCGTAAGCCGAAGCGGATGCGTCGCGCAGATGGAACTGCACCACGCTGTTGTTCGGTACGTGCGTACTCACCCACAGCGCGCCGCTTTGTGGATCCA
>JBDHQY010000398.1:0-3282 GCA_039807315.1 Steroidobacter sp.
GGGCTCCCGTGCTCGAAGCGACCATTGCCACGTTGCTGCGCCCTGCATCGAACGTTGTCGTTCTTTCTTCAATCCTTGCTTGCGGGTCGGGCGCGATCCCCTGTGCAGACTCCGTGCGAAGAGCATTCTCGATGATATTGATTACGTCGGTGGGAAGCGCGGCGTAGCTACGCCGGGTCCGGTTCGTCATCGCGCTGTGGCCTCGCGATCTTTTGAGCCGCACATCGAGCAGCATGGGTTCGCCGCCGATTCGTGCGCACCGCGTATCATCTCCATCCATGCAGGAACAATCGCTTGCCGGCCGCACCATCGCGATTCCCGAAACCCGGGAGCTGGATGTGTTCTCGGCCATGCTGGAGCGCCGTGGCGCAACCGTGTTGCGGTGCCCGCTGGTGGCGATCCTGGATGCGCCCGATCCGGGTCCGGTGCTCGACTGGATTCGCAGGTTCAACGCGGCGGCGTTCGACGATCTCGTCGTGTTGACCGGTGAGGGGCTGCGCCGGCTGCTCGGGTGCATCGAGCGCAACGAGCCGGCGCTGCGGAGTGAATTCCTCGCGCAGCTCGCTCGCGTGCGCAAGATCACGCGGGGCCCGAAGCCGGCGCGTGTCTTGCGAGAGCTGGGATTGAAGCCGGATATCGCTGCGGAAACCCCGACCACAGCAGGGGTGATCGCTGCCTTGCGCGAGCAGGAGCTGCGGGGGCGCAGTGTCGGCGTGCAGCTGTACGGAGTCGAACCCAATCGGCCGCTGACGACCTTTCTCGAAGCGGCCGGCGCGAAGGTTGCGACCGTCGCGCCCTACGTCTATGCCGACAAGGCCGACGATGCAGCCGTCCGCGCGCTGCTCACCCGGATGTCTGCCGGCAAGGTCGATGTCATTGCGTTCACCAGCACGCCGCAAGTCGAGCGGCTGTTCGCCGTCGGCGCGGCAGATCTGGTCAAGGCCGCATTCGAGCATACTGAAGTCGCGGCAATAGGCCCGGTCGTTGCCGAAGCCCTGTCCCGGCATGGCATTGCCGTGAGCCTGATGCCGCAGGATTCTTTTTTCATGAAGCCGCTGACGAGCGCGATGGCGGCGGCGCTCGGACGGAAAGCGTCGGGTTAGGCGCCATTCCTGCAATCCGCTCGGACCGCCGAGCGTGGCCGAGCCGACATCGAGCAGACAGTGCAGCGTCGGCTCGACGGTCCCGAATGAACTGGCTTTCGCCGGCAGCTCAGTCGAGCGGGCAGCCTTGCTCCCAGGCCGGCTCCGGTCCCAGCGTCTGCACCAGGAAATCGATGAAGGCGCGTACCTTGGGAGTGAGATTGCGGCGCTCCGGATATATGGCGTAGACAGCGATATCGGCCGGTCGGAATTTACAGAGCACGGGTTTGAGCTCGCCGCTGCGCAGCTGATCGCCGATATAGAAGGTAGGCAGCATCACCAGCCCGACGCCCGAGAGCGCCGCCGCGCGATTCACCAGGCCGTTGTTGGTCTGCAGCGAGCCTTTCAGCGGCACCACGTGCGCTTCTCCCTGCGGATCGATGAGTCGCCATTCGCGCGCATGGCTGAGAAACGAGTACAGGATGCAATTGTGCTCGAGCAGGTCTTCCGGGCGCTCCGGCGTACCGTGCTTCTCCAGGTACGGCGGCGCGGCGCAGATCACCTGCCGGCACGGGACGATCTTGCGTGCCACCAGGCTCGAGTCCTGCAGGTCCGCGATGCGGATGGCGACGTCGAATCCCTCGTCCACCAGATCCACGCGGCGATCATCGAGATTCAGTTCCACGCTGACGCCGGGATAACGCTCCAGGAAGGATTGCAGCTTGGAGCCGAGCTGCAGGATGCTGAACGACATCGGCGCCGAGACGCGTAGCGTGCCGCGCGGCTCCGTCTGAAAGCGCGCCAGTTCCAGTTCCGCGTTCTCTATTTCCTCCAGTGCACGGACGCTGCGTCGATACAGTTCCGACCCGGCTTCGGTGAGGCTGAGGCGTCGAGTGGTGCGATTCAGCAGGCGCACACCGAGCTTTTCTTCGAGGCGGGTGACGGCCTTGCTCGCCACCGGCTGCGAGATTTCCAGCGCTTCCGCCGCGGCGGTGAAGCTCGACAGCTCGACCACCTTGACGAACACGGCGATATCGGTCAGCGATTGCATGTGGAAAGCTCGGCAAGGAGGGCGGACGGTCTGAGCCGGACCGCGTTCATTCTCCTATGAGCGGAACGCGAAGCCCAGAGAAGCCAGTGGCTGTGCGCAATCCAGTGACCTCGAAACCACGCCATGGAGCAACGACGGCTGGCGTTCGCTCGAGCCGGCGCTGCGACGCCCTTCAAGGTTCGAGGCGCTCGCCCTCGGGCGGTGGAAACTGGCTGCACACGTCCCGCAGCCAATCGCGGAAACGGATCACCTTGGGCAGCTCGAAATGATGCGATGGTGCGATGAAATAGTAGGAGTTGCGCTGCCGCACGCTCTGCGCGGAGGGTCGCACCAGCCTTCCGGACGCCAGGTCACCTGCAACCAGGGACCAGCGCGCCAGTGCCAAGCCGTGCCCTTGTTCGGCTGCCGCCAGCACCGAGGCTGAATCGTCCAGCACCGGCCCACGCTCCACGCGCGTCGTGTCACCGCCGACGCGGCGCAGCCAGTCCACCCATGGTTCGCTCGCGCTGTGCAGCAACTGATATTTGTTGAGATCGGCCAGGGTGTTGATGGGTCCGAGCTCGGCCAGCAATGCCGGACTGGTCACCGGAAACACCCAGTCGTCCAGCATCTTCTCGGCCTGCAGCTGCTCCCAGTCTCCGGCGCCGTAACGCACGGCGGCGTGAAAGTCGGTGTGCATGAAATCGACCAGCTCGCGGCTGGCATTGAAACGCAGATCGACTTCGGGATATTTCTGGTAGAAATCGCCGAGTCGTGGCAGCAGCCACTTCTGCAGGAACGAGCCGAGCAGGCTGATGTTGAGCAGGCCGCTGCTGCGATCCTGTCGCAGTTGCTCGACGGCGCGGGTCAGCTCGCTCAGACCGCGTTGCACGCCGGGCAGCAGCCGGGCACCCTGCGGCGTGAGCCGCACCGAGCGACTGTGGCGCACGAACAGCGGTGTTTCCAGAAATTCTTCGAGCGATTTGATGTGTGAGCTGACCGCGGCGGTGGTGACATGCAGCGAGCGCGCGGCGTCGGTAAAGCTCAGGTGAGCGGCCACCGCCTCGAAGGCGCGCAGCGCGTTGAGCGGCAGTTTCGAGTGCTCGGTCATTATTCAGATTATTTTGATTTCATCTGTCGAAGACCGTAATTTAAACTCGAAAATATATC
>JBDHQY010000399.1:0-3267 GCA_039807315.1 Steroidobacter sp.
AGCTCGACCTCCACGGTCGGCTCCACTCCCAGCGCCCGGGTCACGTAGTTCTTGTTGGTGGCCCGCTGCGCCTCGGCCGGGGAGTAGAACCCCCGGTCCACCAGCTCCTGCAGCAGGGAATGGTCCATGGTCATCTGTTCCAGCCGGTTGGCGCGCAGCCGGTAGGCGCGCGAGTCGCCGACATGGGCGATGGCCACCCGGTTGTTGAAGAACAGGCAGGCCACCACCGTGGTGCCCATGCCCTCGCACTGGGGCTGGGTCTTGGCGGTCTGGTAGATGATCTTGTTGGCCCGGGCGATGGCGTCGCGCAGCACGATGCTGGGCCGCTCCATGCCGGTCTCCGGGTCGGGGGAGCTCATGTCCTGGCGCTCCACCGCTTCCTTGACCAGGCTCATGATGGTCTTGACGGCAATGCCGCTGGCCACCTCGCCGGCGTTGTAGCCGCCCATGCCGTCGGCCAGCACGAACAGGCCGATGTCGGCATCCACGCCGATGGTGTCTTCGTTGTGCTCGCGAACGCGACCGACGTCGCTCAGGCCCACGGAGCGGATCTTGCCGCGCATCATGATGCCCTCCTTGGCAGCATGTCGTTTGAAGTGACGCAGTCCGCGGTCACGGCAGCAACCACTCGTGTTCGGCGGCGTGGGCCGGCTCCAGGCTCCGGGCGCACTCGCGCAGATCCGCGGCGAACTCGGCGCAGGTCACGTAGCGGTCGTCGGCAGATTTGGCCAGCACGCGATCGATGATGGCATCGATCCGCGCCGGCAGTTCCGGCCGCACCATACGGATGGCCGTGTGCGGCTCGGTGGCGATTTTCTGCATCAAGCGTGGCATGGACTCGGCGCGGAACGGCAGTTGGCCGCACAGCAGCTGGTACAGACTTACCCCCAGGGCGAACTGGTCGGAGCGTCCATCCAGGTTGCGTCCTTCCAGTTGCTCGGGAGACATGAATGAGGGAGTGCCCAGGACGATTCCGGTTTTAGTTCGGCTTGTATCGGTCAGGCGCGCAATCCCGAAGTCGGTGATCTTGAGCTCATCCGTATCGGGATTGAACATTATATTAGCCGGTTTGATATCCCGGTGAACCACGTTCTGCCGGTGTGCATAGTGTAGGGCCTCGGCAGTGCGGGCGACGAGCAGCAGCACCGTGTGCGGCGGCAGCAGCCGCTCGCCGTTGGTGTAGTGGCTCAGGTGCTGTCCGCGCAAATATTCCATGGCGATGTAGGCCAGTCCCTGGTCCTCGCCCGCATCGTAGACCGTGACGATGGCCGGATGATTGAGCCGGCCCGCCATCTCGGCTTCGCGGAAGAAACGCGCGCGGGCCTCTTCCAGATCGTCGCCCTCGAACTCGTCCGCCAGCGGAATGGCCTTGATGGCCACCACGCGATTGATCTTCGGATCGCGGCCCAGGTACACCACGCCCATCGCACCCTTGCCCAGTTCGCGTTCGATCTCGTAGCGGCCGAGCGTGCGGCCGGTGCCGGAAGGCTTCTGGCCCGAGCGTTCCGCGCCGGCCGACTCATGCCATTCATCGACGCGCCTAGTGCTGCGCGGCGTTGGCATGGGGGGCACCGCCTTCGGTTTGGGTTGGGGCGGGGATTCCTGCGGGACCGATTCGTCCGTCAGGCGGATGCGCCGTGCGCGCAGATCGCGGTAGTTAGGATCGCGCGTTGCGATATAGCTGTACACGGCAGTGGCCTTCTGGTTCTGACGCCGCCGCTCGAAATCCATGCCGAGGTAGTAGAGCAGCTCCATCGTCGGCGCATCCAGCGGGCAGCGGCGAAAAGTCTCGAACGCCAGGTCCAGCTGGCCCTGGTTCTGGAAGGTCTGTCCCAGCGTGCGCAGATTGCCGGTGGGATCCTTGGCCGCACCTGCGCTCTTGACGTTGGCGCGGCGAATCAGCTCGCTCAGCGAGTACGCGGCGAAGCCGGCGAGCGCGGCGAGGCAGGCCAGCATGAGCTGGATCCATGCGTTCATCGAGCCCAGCAGACCGATGTCGATGACCGCCAGAATGGCCACGACCAGCGCCGTGGCCAGTGCGCCCAGACCGAGGCCGGCGGCGGGCAGAACGAACGCCGCGAACAGCAGGACGCCGAGCATGACCAGCCATTCGGCCGCAATGGCGGCGGGCGGGTGCGAATACGCGGTGTCATTCAGCATTGCAGCAACGCTGCTGGCGGTGATCAGGCTGACCGAGGATGCAGGGCTTGCGGCAGTTGCGTGTGCGTTGTTCGAGTCTGCAAAGCCGACTATCACTATCTTGTCGCGCAGCTGCGCGGCGGGCACGTCGCCGGAGAGCACTCGAGAGTAGGAATAACGCGTCAGGCCCGCGGCAGCTGGCGTCAGATATTGCGGACGCATGCCCAGATGCGCACTCAGCGGTGTCGCGCGTTGCCCGACGTGCAGAGCGGCTGGCGAATCGAACTTGATCTCGCTCGGTTCGAGCGAAGCTCGTGCCGCGATTGCCGTAGCCAGCGATGGAATCAGTGCGCGGCCCGCGCGCATTGCAGTGAGATCACTGCGGATAACGCCGTCGGCATCCGGTGGCAGATACGAGTGACCGACCGCGCTTGCAGCCTGCAGGAACGCGGACAAGGGTGGCCGTATTGCACTGATCGGGCTGGCGGCGGCGATGACGGACCGGTCGGCGTCGATGGTCGAATGCGCCGGCAGGCTCGCCGGTTCGTCGGCCTGGCCGCCGACGCGAACATCGAGCGGCAACACCACGTTGCCGTGGGCGGCGATCGCCGTGGCGAGCTGTTCGTCCGGATCGATGCCGTTGGTAGATGAATGCAGCAACGCGCGCAGCTGCCGTGCCTGTTCCGATCTGCCGAGGTTCGATCCTTCAAGCAGTGCAAGGGCTGCGCGCACGCGTTCCGTTTCCTTGGCGCTTTGCGAGTCGCCGAAGGGCATGGTGAATCCCACTACACGCGCTTGGTTCTCGTGCAGTCGCTGCAGGAGTCGCGCGTGAATGTTGCGCGGCCAGGGCCACGAGCCGAACTCCGAGAGGCTGGCCGCATCGATATCCACCAGGACGATGTCTTTCGGCGCGGCGCTCGCGGCGGCACGCTGTACTCCGTCGTAGACGGTCAGTTCCAGGGCGTCGAACGAGGTGGGTGCAACCAGGCGTCCAATGGCAATCACGAGGGCCGCTGCCAAGCCGCCCGGAAGCCAGGAAAATCGCGCCAGTTTGGATGCCACGGTAACCCCATCGCCAAAACCGCCACGAGTATAACGAATGCCCCCGCAGCAGATTGCTGGCGGCGT
>JBDHQY010000400.1:0-3260 GCA_039807315.1 Steroidobacter sp.
TGGACGGCGGCGGTGAACCTGAACCGGGGCCGCGCGGTGCATTACCCATGTCATCCGCACAACGGCTTCGAGCCGGACCTGAAAGACATCGAATCGCTGATCACGAGCCGCACGCGCGCCATCGTGGTGATCAACCCGAACAATCCGACCGGCGCGGTCTATTCGCGGGCTACGCTGGAAGCCATCGCGCGGCTCGCCGAGAAGCATCATCTCGTGGTGTTCAGCGACGAGATCTACGATCAGATTCTCTACGACGGTGCCGAATTCATTCCGATGGCAACGCTCGTGCAAGGCACCTTGTGCGCCACGCTCTCGGGGCTTTCCAAGGTCTATCGCGCCTGCGGCTATCGCGTCGGCTGGGTCGTGTTCTCGGGCGAGCTGGAAGCGGCGCGCGAGTATCTGCAGGCCGTCGACAAGCTCTCGTCGCTGCGACTGTGCAGCAACGTACCCGGCCAGTGGGCCGTGCAGACGGCGCTCGGTGGCTATCAAAGCATTCACGAGCTGACGCGGCCGGGCGGCCGGCTGTATCAGTCGCGCCAGGCGGTTCTCGACGGCGTCGCGCAGAGCAAATATCTGCAGGTACATGCGCCGCGCGGTGCCATCTACGCCTTCGTCGGTATCAAGGACGGCGTACTGTCCGAGTTCGTCGATCAGCAGTTCGCGATGGACCTGCTCGAGTACAAGCACGTGCTGCTGGCGCCGGGCACCAGTTTCAACACGCCCTACAAGACCCATTTCCGCATCACGCTGCTGCCGCCGCCCGAAGTCCTGGCCGACGTGTTCCGCCGCATGGAGGAACTGCTGGACAGCTACGCCGCCGGGTCCCGGCCGGTGGCCCGGACGCCAGGCCTCAAAGTACTGAAGGGCGGAGGCTGAGAGGGCGATTCGTGATGTGCCGGCGCTCGGGTCCGCTCGTCACGACCGGCGATGTGCGCCAGCCGCACCTGTGAAGTTAGAGCGTATTCGCGCGTGATGCCGACGGATGGTACTTTGGCGGTCTGGATCACCAGCGCCGTCATTCACTCTTGTCCGTCAATCATCTTCTAGACCAGGGCGTCACGCTTCTCACGGCGAGCCGCCGGCTCGCCCACGCGCTGCGGCTCGGCTATGCCCGACACGCCCAGAGCAAAGGCCAAACCGTCTGGCAGACGCCACGGGTCCTGCCATGGAGCACCTGGCTGCGTCAGCAGCATCTCGAAGCTCGCGCAGCGCATTCCTCGCAGTCATATGCATTGACGCCTGCGCAGGCGCGCGTGCTGTGGGACAGCGTGGTGGAAAGCAGCCGGTTCGCAGCGGAGCTCCTCAATCCATCCAACGCAGCTCGTCTGGCCGCGCGCAGCTGGCGGCGCATGCAGGATTACCTGATTCCCATCGAGCGCCTGACCGGATACGACGCGCCCGAGCCTATGGCGCTGCACACCTGGTGCGAGCAGTTCAGGCAGCGTTGCGCATCGCTCGATGCAATCGACGAAGCGCGGCTGGCTCACTGGGCCCACGAGGCCGACTTCATGCCGGGCGAGCGTCTCGCATTTGCCGGATTCGACACCATGCCGCCGGCTATGTCTCGCCTGCTGACTCGCTGGAGCGATGCGGGGCTGATTGCCGACGCGCAGCCGACAGCTCGCAGTCCATCGAGCGTGACGCTGGTTGCCGCTGCCGATCTCGGTGAGGAGTTGCATCTTGCCGCCTCCTGGGCTCGCGATCGCGTACTGGCGGGAGCGGTCGATGTCGGCGTGATCGTTCCCGACCTGCAGGCGCGGCGCGATGAGGTGCAGCGTGTGTTCGAGGATACGATCGCACCGGGTCTGCGTCGGACCAACGGCGCGAGCGCGGCGCTGCCGGTGGCAATCGCAGCTCCTGCGCCGATGGCTTCGTATCCACTGGTCGACGCGGCGCTGCTGGTGTTGCGGATGGCGGCCGGGAACGCATCGAGCGTCGATGCGGGACGCATTCTGCGTTCGCCGTTTCTCGCCGGCTCGCAGACCGAACAAGCGCGGCGTGCGATTGCCGATGTGCGGCTGCGCGCCGAACAACGCGACCGCTGGGATTGGTTCAGTCTGGAACGCTGGGCGGGACTGACCGGTTGCGATCACCTGCAGCTGGCGGCGCGCAATCTCAACGCGATCCTGCGCGAACTACACGGCAGTGCGCTGCCGAGCGAATGGGCCGAGCGCTTTCACAAGGCATGGGTAGCGATCGGCTGGCCGGGCGAACGCTCGCTGAGCAGCGCGGAACATCAGACGCTGGAGAAATTCCAATCCGTGCTCGCCGAGTTCGGCGGACTCGACGCCGTGGCTGGGCGCATGAATCTGCGGCGCGCCAGCGCACGCCTGCAGGATCTTCTGAGCGATACGCCGTTCGAGCCGGAGACCATCGCCGCAGCCGTCACCGTGATCGATGCGGCGACCAGCGCCGGCATGCAGTTCGATGCCCTGTGGGTTACCGGCCTGCACGCCGACCGCTGGCCGGCCACCGTGAATCCGGATCCGCTGATTCCGCTCGAGCAGCAGCGCGCCGCCGACATTCCCGAAGCTTCGGCTACTGCAGTCCTGCAGCAGGCGACGACGCAACTGCAGCGCTGGATGAGCAGTGCGGATTCGCTGGTGCTGAGCTGGCCACGGCGCGACAGCGACGTCGAGCTGATCCGCAGCCCGTTGCTCGACCGCGTGACGGCCTCCCAACCGTCGCTGCCGCCATCGATCCGCACTCGGTCTCTGCGCCGGACGATTTTCGACGCGCGTCCGGCGCTCGATGAAATCGTTGACGATCGCGCACCGCCACTCTCGTTGCAGGCAACCAGGGGGGGTGCTCGAACGCTGGAGCTGCAATCGCGCTGTCCTTTCCGGGCGCAGGCGGAGTTGCGGCTGCGGGCGCAGCCGATCCCTCGGGTGAGCATCGGCATCGAACCGGTTGATCGTGGCGCGATTCTGCATCGCGTGCTGGAAGACGTATGGGGTTCTCTACGAACTCAGGAGCGTCTGCTGGAAGTCGACGATGACACCCTCGAATCGCAAGTGCGCGAATGCGCCCAGCGCCATGCGGCACAAGCCTTGTTGCCGGACACCCCGCATCGTCATCGACTGGCGATGCTGGAGATCGACAGCGTGGTCCGGCAGATCATGGAGCTGCTGCGGCAGGAGCGGCTGCGCCCGCCGTTTGCGGTTCGGCTGGCGGAGGCTGCCGAGCAGTACGCCATCGGCGGCCTGTCCATCACCTTGCGTCCGGACCGGGTCGATGATCTGGCCAGCGGCGGCGAGCTG
>JBDHQY010000401.1:0-3251 GCA_039807315.1 Steroidobacter sp.
TGAGCTCGGGATTGACGTGCACCAGCTCCATGTTGGCTTCGTAGAAGGCATCGACCGTACCCACGTCGCGCCAGTAGTGCTGCACGCGGGTCTGCACGTCCCGGAACGGGTAGGCGAACACCTTCAGATGGGACAGCGCCTGCGGAATGATGTTGCGGCCGAAATCATGGGCGGTGTCGGGGCGCTGCGCCTGCTCCTCCAGCAGCCGGTACAGCAGACTGGCCTTGAACACATAGATGCCCATCGAACCGAGCGCGAATTGCTCGCGGCCGGGAATGCCTTCGGGGTCGCGCGGCTTCTCGGCGAAGCGCACGATGCGCAGATCCGGATCGACCGTCATGACGCCGAAGCTGCGGGCCTCCTCGCGCGGCACCTCGACCACGCCTACGGTGATGTCGGCCTTCTTCTCCACGTGCGCCGCCAGCATCGGGCCATAGTCCATCTTGTAGATGTGATCGCCGGCCAGCACCAGGATGTGCCGCGGATGGTGCAACTTGATGATCTGCAGGTTCTGGTACAGCGCATCGGCCGTGCCGCGATACCACATCTCGCCGAGCTGCTGCTGCGCCGGAATGATCTCCACGAACTCGCCGATTTCGCCGCGCAGGTAGCCCCAGCCGCGCTGGATGTGCTGGATCAGCGAGTGCGCCTTGTACTGGGTCAGCACCGAAACACGACGAATGCCGGAGTTGACGCAGTTCGACAGCACGAAATCGATGATGCGAAACTTGCCGCCGAACGGCGTGGCCGGCTTGCAGCGGAAGTCGGTGAGATGCTTCAGCCGTTCGCCGCGGCCGCCGGCCATGATGACCGCCAGCGTGTTGCGGGTGAGCCGGCTGACATAGCGGCGGGCCGGGGCCTGGCCATTGGTATTGCGGCGGCGGGTGGCCTCGGAGGGATTGGCTGCGTCGGGCATGTCGGGCGCTCTGGCAATCGGTGGCGGGCGGGCGGGACCCGGCGCCATGTTAGCCGACGGCAGCCTTCCTGAACCCTCGTACCAATCGCGCTTCGCCCGATCGGTAGGGAAGGAACCCCTCATGGCCGGCTGCGCCCGCCGTCGCTTGCCTGGACGCCGCGGGTTGGGCATTGTGCCGCCTGCTCGTGTCAGCACCGCGCCATACGCGCCATCAGCTCCAGAAGCCTGTAAATCCGGATGTCAGCCATTCCGCGTCACCCGATCGATGCCTGCGGCAGCCTCCGCGTGTTCGAGACTCTCTCGAACTTACGCCCCACCCGGTCGCCCGGTCGCCGAGCCCGGCGGTGGAGCGCAGCCCTGTGCGCACTCGCTTTCGGCCTGATGTGCCGAGTTCATGCTCGAGACGGCACCCCGGCTCCGACCCAGCCTGCGGTGAGCGCGCTGCAATCGCGCTGCCTGCCGGACGACAGCGGCTACCTGCGGGCCCGGCTCAAGGGATCGGTCGACGCCGAGCTGGATTGGGGCAACCACGGCACCGAATGCATCGGCGCGGTACGGCCCACCGACGGCGGCATCCGCATGCGCTTCAAGCGCTGGATCGACACCGCCGACCAAGCGGGTGAGCCGCTGGTGCTGGTCTTCGGCATCGCCGGCCTGCGCGAAGGCCAGGACGCGAAGATCCTGCCGGTCAACGTGACCGTGATCCGCGAAGGCACGGGCCAGTTCTACGGCACGCAGGGCGACGACAAATGCACGCTGGATGAGATCACGCAGACCCCGCTGGTCGGTATTCCGAACCGGTCGCGCTCGTATCGTGTCGTGGCGCGTGGCTTCTGCACTGAACCGGCACGCGCGGTCCAAGGCAAGGGCGCGGTACTGATCTCCAGATTCGATTATGCCGGCCGCGTGGATTTCGGGAGCGAGGACCTCGAACCCGAGCCGGGCAAGCCGGACACACCCGACCGATCCGCGGAGGCGAGAACCAAGTGAACATCATGAAGCCATGGAGTGCGCTATTGCTGTTATTGGCAGGCGCGCTGGCGTCCCTGTCGGCGGTCGCGGCCGAGACATCGGATGCGACGCAACTCGATCAGGCGTTCCCGCGCTCATCGCTGCAGATCGCGACGCCGGACGCACGCCTGCACCCGTTCAACATCTGGGTCGCCGACACCAACGAGCGCCGTGCGCGCGGCCTCATGTTCGTGCGCCAGCTCGATGCCGATGCCGGCATGCTGTTCATTTATCCGGTGACGCAGCCCATCGCCATGTGGATGAAGAACACCTTCATCCCGCTGGACATGCTGTTCGTCGCCGCGGACGGCCGCGTGGCCCGGGTGGTGGAGCGCACGCAGCCGCAATCGCTCGAAACCATCGAGTCCGGGCAGCCGGTGCGCGCCGTCATCGAGCTCAACGCCGGCACCGCCAGCCGGCTGCACATCGGTCCGGGCGCGCAGGTGATCCACCCGGTGTTCTCCACACGCTGATTGCGCTTTCCGCTATTTCGAAGCGATGTGCCCCAAAGGCAACAGTCGATTTTATTGCCATGCAAAATTTCGATTGCCCCTTGTGCGGATAGCATTTCTAATAGCAACCGTTACCGTGCCCCTGTAGCAGCAATGCAACTAACGTACTGAGTAACCATTTTCATCTGCAAGGAGATTCACATGCGATTACGCGCAAGCGTGCTGTGCGCTTTGGGACTGGTCGCGGTGGCCGCCAATGCCGCCGATGAGACCGGCAAGTGGTATTTGAACCCGCAGGCCGGCTACCTCTGGACCGACAACGACCGCAACGTCGAAAACGACGGCTATTACGGCCTGGGTATCGGCAAGCATGTCAGCCCCGAGTGGAGCGTGGAGCTCAACGGCGTCACGGGTCATTACGACGTGGCCCCCGGCTCGCGGCTGGACATCACGGCCTACTCGCTGGACGCGCTGCGCGTATTCCACCGTTCCTCGGTGGTTTCGCCATTCCTCAGCATCGGCGCCGGCTACATCAAGGACGACCCGAAGCCCGGTCGCAGCGACGGCAGCCCGCTGGCGCAGGTCGGCGCAGGCCTGCTGATCGACGTGGCCGAGAATGCCAGCAAGTCGTTCGTGTTCCAGCTGCGGCCGGAGGTCAAGGCGCGCTGGGACTTCATCGATCTGCCCGGCAACAGCAGCTTCGTCGACTATTCGGCTGGAGTGGGCTTCCAGCTCGCCTGGGGTGCAAGCCGCACACCGGAGCCGGCTCCGCAAGCTGCACCGCCCCCGCCGCCTCCGCCGCCTCCCCCCCCGCCAGCTCCTAAGGATTCGGATGGCGATGGCGTACTCGACAACGTCGATCAGTGCCCGGG
>JBDHQY010000402.1:0-3235 GCA_039807315.1 Steroidobacter sp.
TTTTCCGCTTTCGTTATGGCTTGGCGGGATGTTGTTGCTGCCGTTTGTGGACCGCTTGCTCGTTTCGCATTATCTCGGGTTCTCGCAAACGGGCATGTACGCCGCCAGCTACGACCTGATCGTGCGCGGCTACAGCATTTGCATGCTCCCGATAACTCTGGCCGTTCATCCGCGCGCAATGGCCAAGTTCAATGAGGGCTCGCGTGGGCACGCATTGTCGTTGGTGTGGACTGGAATGCGCTGGCAATTGCTTGTCTTTTGCGTGAGTTTTGCGGTAGTCGCCGCAGTCGGGCCGATCGCCTTGCAATACGCACTCGGACTGGATTCGGCAGTGCCGCTGTCCTTGGTATTGCCGCTGACCGCAGGAGGTTTTCTGTGGCAGCTTGCGCTCTTGGTTCACAAGCCGCTGGAACTGGCCAACCGCACCCATTGGATGTTCGGCTGTCTGCTGGTCGCGATCGGTGCATCCGTGTCTTTCAACATCGCCATGCTGCCCCGAATGGGGCTGGCTGCCGCCGGTTACGCCACACTGATTTCATCGCTGATTTACGTCGTCCTATGCATGTGCGCCTACGCGTATCTGAAATCGCGCAGCGATACGTTTCAGGATGGCGTTCGCAGCGCGGCGGGTGGCGGTTAGCATGATCTTCCTGGGTTGCATTGCGCTCATTGGCATTGTCGCGCTGGCCCGATGGCTGGAGGGAAGCTGGCATACGCCTGGTGCATTCTTCGCATCGTTCTGGGCGCTCGCCGCCATACCCGCGTGTCTCAGCAACTTGCCGGTCGGCGCATCGGCTGTGTTTCTGGTGGTGTTATTCAGTCTTTCCTGTGTACTCGGATCGGTGCTGGGATTGGGTTCGGCGGCCCGCTGGGCCGGCTCCGATGCAACTCAGAGCGATGTGTTCGTGGGAAGGCTTAACGAGCTGCGCGCTATCGTGTTGCTGTTCGGTCTCGCCGGGCTCTTTGCGCCCCCGCTTCTGATGCTTTCAGAAGGACGCTCGGTGGAGCAGCTCACGTCGGTCTCGGCGTGGATAGAATTCGCTGCCGAAATAACCGTGGCGCGCTACCGGGAGGACTATAACGCGCCCGTGATGGTGCGGGTGCTGATGACGGCTACGTACATTGGATCGTTGGTTGCGGGATTGCTGATGCGCTATCGCAAGTCGCGGCTCGATACGCTGGTCGCGTTGGTGCCGGTTGTCGCTGCCAGCGCCATGAGTTTGGCGACCACCGCCAAGGCGACGTTCCTGCTCTCCATTGTGCTTACAACCGGCGCCTATATCGCTAGTTCCTTCCTAACCGAGCGCTCGCGTACAGGCGGACGGATGTTGACCAACCTGGCGCGTTGGTCCGCCTTGGGATTGGCCGTGGTCGGCATGTTTGTGGGTTCGATGGTCATGCGCTATCAGTCCAGTCGCCCGGATGCGGTCGCCTTCCTGGCGGATCGCCTGGTGACCTACGCGTTCGGACATATGTCCGCGCTCTCGGCTTGGCTCGACGCACAGGCATTTGCCGAAGACGAACTGGCCTTCGGCTCCTATACGTTCGCGGGTCCGGTTGCAGCTCTCGGCTTTTTCCAACGCCAGGCCGGAATCTATGCCGAACTCAACTACAATGATTACACCGTTGAATCGAACGTGTTCACGATCTTTCGCGGTCTAATCACCGATGCGGGCTTTGCCGGCGCCCTGGCGGCGACGGCAATCGCGGCGTTCGTCGCGGGACGCGCAGTTCGGCGAATTCGTGCCGATCGGGCTAGCCCCATCACACTCGTTCCGCTGACGGTCTTCTACGCCGTGACTTTGTGGAGCCACGTGGTCAGCATCTTTACCTATAACTCTCTGGCGGTCGCGGTGCTGGCATATGCGGTTGTTTGTTGGGTCGTATTGCATCCGCAGCATGCGAATGCGCCAACATCTGGGAGGAGCTTGGGGTGAGTGAAGTGGCGTTCATCTGCGTGGCCTACGAAACCCTGCAGCACTTGCGGTCGTTTGCCGAGCAGATTCTGCAGGGCTCGACTGCCTCGCGTGTGCAGCTGCTGGTCGTCGACAACTCCGCCAAAGCCGATGCGACTCTAGCAGAGAAGCTGCAGTCGCGGCCGCGCGCGCGCTATTTCCATACCGGTCAGAATCTCGGCTACTTCGGCGGCGCACGCTTCGCTCTCGAGCGGCTGCGCGAACAGGGCGACCTTCCCGATTGGATAGTGGTCTGCAACGTCGATCTGCGGTTCGCCGTCGATGAATTCGTGGCGAGCTTGGTACGCCTGGAGTCATACCCGAGCGTGGGGGCGGTGGCGCCGCGGCTGGTCTCGCAGGCGACCGGCCAGAACATGAACCCGTTCTTCCGATTCCGGCCCAGCAGTTCGCGCATGGGTTTCTATTGCGTCGTGTTCAAGTTCTACCCGGTGCTGCAGTTCTACCACTGGTTGGGCCACTGGTATCACACGCTCGGTACGAAGCTGCGGCGTACGAGGCCGGCAGCGGCTGCGCCGAGCCTTGCGGTGGAGGAGGTGTATGCGCCGCACGGCGCGCTGTTCGCGTTGTCGCGCGAATACTTCCGTCGGGGCGGCACACTGGAGCACGGCGCCTTTCTGTTCGGCGAAGAGATCACCATCGCCGAACGTGTGCAGGAACTTGGGCTGAAAACTGTTTTCGATCCCAGCTGTCGCATCGATCACCTCGATTCCGCCAGCACCGCCCATGTGCGTTCCCGCCGAATCGCCAAGTACATGCACGAGGCGGCGACTTTTTGCTTCGCAAGCTACTTCGGCAAGCGCCGCAGCGGCGGCTGACTCAGTTGCGCAGCCCAGCCCCAATGAACGGTTCGAAGGAACAGAACCAGATCGGCCATAACCGGCTCGCCGTGCGGGCTTTGCACTTTGGCGAGGCCCGAAAGCAGGGAACTTACTCGTATATGATTGCGCAATGGACGGGGCCCGGGGGAGACCTCGCCGCGGAAGGCGCAAGCAGCGGCGGGCCTGTTGCGGATTCCGCTACCGCTCGCTTCGGCGATGGCGATGAGAAATTCACCCAACGCGGCCTTGCAAGGAACTTGGCCGCTCACTAAAGCTAGAGACAGGACATGAATGTACTTTTCGTCAATGGCGAGCGCTGCCACGATCTACACGCTGTTTCCTACTACAACCCCACCTTTCTTTACGGTATCAGCTGCTTCGAAGGCGCGCGCGCCTACTGGAATGCGAGCGCCCAAAGCCTGGTCTTTCTCGACTTGCGCG
>JBDHQY010000403.1:0-3227 GCA_039807315.1 Steroidobacter sp.
CCGACGTGTATCTGCGTTGCCCGGATTGCGATGGTCGGCGCTACCGCGACGAAGTGCTGGATATCAAGCTCACCCGGGCCGCGGCCGGGCGGCCCGGGCTGCTTGCGCCGAGCATTACCGAGGTGCTCGAGATGACGGTGGCCCGGGCGGTGGAGTTCTTCGCCGGCGAGCGCGAAGTGCTGAGCAGGCTGCTGCCACTGGCCGAGGTCGGCCTCGACTATCTGCGGCTCGGACAGCCGGTGCCGACGCTTTCCGGCGGCGAGGCGCAACGGCTGAAGCTGGCGGGCCATCTGGCCGAGCAGGCAGCGAGACCGTCGAGCGATACCGCGCGTGGCAGGAAATCGCCGGCGGCGACTGCCGGGATCGAGCCAGCGGCCCGCAGGCTGTTTCTCTTCGATGAGCCGACCACCGGGCTGCACTTCGACGACATCGCCAAGCTGCTGCGCGCTTTCCGCCGACTGCTCGAAGTCGGCCATTCGGTGCTGGTGATCGAGCACAACCTGGACGTGATCGGCGCTGCGGACTGGCTGATCGATCTCGGCCCCGAAGGCGGCGACGCGGGTGGCGAGATCGTCTGCACCGGTACGCCGGCAAGTGTGATGCGGTGTGCGGCTTCGCATACGGGCAAGGCGCTGCACGAATATCGTCAGACTGCGGGCCGCTGGACGGCTTCGGCTGCGCAATCGGCCGAAGCTGCCCGTGGCGGGGCGCTGCAGGTGCGTGAGGCGCTGCCCCGCAGCGAGCCGGTCGAATCGATCCGGATACACGGAGCGCGCGAGCACAATCTGAAGAACATCGATATTGCGCTGCCGCGCAATCGCTTCACGGTGGTGACCGGTGTCTCCGGCTCGGGCAAATCGACGCTGGCCTTCGACATCGTGTTCGGCGAAGGACAGCGGCGTTATCTGGAATCGCTCAATGCCTATGCACGCCAGTTCGTGCAGCCGGCCGCGCGTCCGGACGTGGACGCCATCTTCGGCATTCCGCCCACGGTGGCGATCGAGCAGCGCACCAGCCGCGGCGGCCGCAAGAGCACGGTGGCGACGTTGACCGAGATCTATCATTTCCTGCGCCTGCTGTACGTGAAGCTCGGGACCCAGTTCTGTCCGTCCTGCAACGTGGCCATCGAGCCGCAGAGTTTCGAGGCGATCGCCGCGCGCCTGTTGAAGGACTACAAGGGCGCAACGATTACGTTGCTGGCGCCGCTGGTCATCTCGCGCAAGGGCATCTACAAGGATCTCGCCGCCTGGGCTGCCAAGAAGGGTTATGCGCACCTGCGGGTGGACGGCGCACTGCTGCCGACCGGCAAATGGCCGAAGCTGGATCGTTTCAAGGAGCACTCCATCGAGCTGCCGGTGGCGACGCTGAGCGTATCGGCAAAGTCCGAGCGCGAGTTGCGCGAAGCGCTGACGGTTGCGCTCGAGCACGGCAAGGGAGTCATGGGCGTGCTCGCGACCGGCTCCGCCGCCCGCACCGCCCGTGATCTGCGAATTTTTTCGACACGCCGCGCCTGCCCGTCGTGCGGCGCCAGCTTCGCCGAGCTCGACCCGCGCCTGTTCTCGTTCAACTCGAAACTCGGCTGGTGCGAGGGTTGTTACGGCACCGGCGTTGCGCTGGCGGGCTTCGATCAGGAACAGAGCGGCGAAGAGAACGGCTGGAACGACGGCTATGACGGCGAAGTCCACGAATGCGAGCAGTGCCACGGCCAACGCCTGAATCCGATCGCGCGCAATGTGCGTTTCCGCGGCCGGTCGATCACCGAGGCGACGGACCAGTCGGTGGCGGATATGCGCAAGCAATTCGCGCAGCTGAAATTGCAGGGACGTGAGCAGGAGATCGCGCGCGATGTGGTGACCGAGATCAACTCGCGCCTGGCGTTTCTCGAAGACGTTGGCCTGGGCTATCTGGCCCTGTCGCGTTCCGCGCCGACGCTCTCGGGCGGCGAGGCGCAGCGTATCCGGCTAGCAGCACAGCTGGGCTCGAACCTGCAGGGCGTCTGCTACATCCTGGATGAACCGACCATCGGCCTGCATCCGCGCGACAACCAGATTCTGCTGGACACGCTCGATCGGCTGGCCGCCAAGGGCAACTCGCTGCTGGTGGTCGAACACGATGAGGACACCATTCGGCGTGCCGATTACGTGGTGGACCTCGGCCCAGGCGCAGGTTCGCGCGGCGGCAGGGTCGTGGCAGCGGGAACCGCCGCTGAGCTGGCGCGCACCAGGGAATCGGTCACTGGCCGCCTGCTGGCGAATCCGCTGCGACATCCGCTCGCTCCGCGCCGTCCCATCAACGCGCGCACCTCGTCGCTGCTGATAAAAGAGGCCTCATTGCACAACCTGCGTGAGCAGTCGGTGCGCGTGCCGCTGGGTCGACTGGTCGTTGTCAGCGGCGTTTCCGGCTCCGGCAAGTCCACCCTGGCGCGCGATGTGCTGCATGACAATCTGCAATCGATACTTGGCCTGCCCGAGCGCAAGCGCGAGCCATACGAATGGCAGGGCTGCCGTCAGATCGCCGGTTGGCAGGCCATCGAGCGAATTCTCGAGGTGGACCAGACGCCGATCGGCAAGACGCCGCGCTCGTGTCCCGCGACCTATGTCGGCTTCTGGGATTCGATCCGCCGTCTGTTCGCGGAAACCACCGAAGCGCGCATGCGCGGCTACGACGCAACCCGCTTCTCGTTCAATACCGCCGGTGGACGCTGCGAGGCCTGCGATGGCCAGGGGATGCAGAAGATCGAGATGAGCTTTCTGCCCGACGTGCGCGTGCTGTGCGATGCCTGCGGCGGCCGGCGTTTCAACCAGGAAACCCTGGCGATCGAATACAAGGGCCGCAACATCGGCGAGGTGCTCATGATGAGCGTGGACGAGGCGGTGGAATTTTTCGCCGCGCATTCGCGCATCCATCACGCCCTGCGGCTGCTGCAGGACGTGGGTCTGGGCTATCTGACGCTCGGGCAGCAGAGTCCGACGCTGTCGGGTGGCGAGGCCCAGCGCATCAAGCTGGTGACGGAGCTGGCGAAGGTGCGGCCGAGCGCCAGGCGGCCGTCGCCGAACAGCTCGGGCACGGCGAATTCGACACTGTACGTGCTCGACGAGCCGACCGTCGGCCTGCACATGGCGGACGTGGAGATGCTGATTCGCGTGCTGCATCGGCTGGTCGACGCCGGCAATTCCGTGGTGGTGATCGAGCACAACCTGGACGTCATCGCCGAAGCCGACTGGCTG
>JBDHQY010000404.1:0-3210 GCA_039807315.1 Steroidobacter sp.
CCACGTAGAGCACGCGCGCCAGCGTCACATCGAGGCCGAAGTACCGCGCCAGCCCGGCTACCACGCCGGCGATCATGCGATTGGATCGCGAACGCCGCAGCGGAGCATTGGAGCCCGTCATTGCCTGCACCCTCTCGTTCATTCCCGCTCATCGGCGGGCATGGAGAAATGATGGTGTACACGCGCCGCGGATTGAAGGGCGCATCGGCGAGCTGCGGCGTTGTGCCGGTGGAAGGCTCCGGAGATCCGCCATGAGTCGGTCGAGCGATGGCATGGCCGCACGCGCCGGTAATCGGACCGCCGGCAGTCAGCCGCGCGCGGCAACCACCAGCCAGTTGTTGAAAGGCGTACGACCCCGAAGCGGCCGGAATTCCCCCTTGAGCCCGTGATGTCGCAACAGGCCGGCGAGATCATCGACGCTGGGCTGCGAGCGCGGCGGTGTTTTCATCCAGCGCAGCAAGTGCCCCGCCCGGTCCGTGCCACGCGTGAGCGCGGCACGCCAGCCACCATCGTTCAGGCCGGCGCGAAGAACCAATCGCCCTTCGACAGTCACGCAGCGTGCCGCGTTGCTCAGCAGCTCATCGCGCGCGGCCACGTCGAAATACTGCAGCACATCCAGCAGCGCGACGCTGCCGCGATGCTGCGGAAACGCCTTGCTCAGATCGCAGACGTCGAACACCGGCCGGGTGAGTCCGCCGGATCTTGCCGCCGCGCGCGCGATTTCGATCTTCGCCTCGTCGATATCCACACCGCGATATTCGATGTCGATGCCGTCCAGGCATTGCGACAACAGCCCGATGCCGCACCCCACGTCCAGCAGGGCCGCGGGCGTCTGTGCAAAGACCTGTCGCACCTGCGCGTACAGCGGATCCATCGCCAGCTTCGACAGCGCATACCAATAGTGATACCGGCTGGGCAGATAGTGAGCGGCGATGACTCTGTGGGACAACGGTTGCATGCAGATCCGGATCGATTCCGCCGAGTAAGACGCCTGCGCGCCGCCGCCCGGGCCCATTGCGCTACCGCATCTCGGGAACCCACGCGGCGTCTCGCTGCTTTATGCAGGTAAGATCACCACAACAAGGTGACTGTGGGCGCACATGCCTTGAACAACCCGAACAACGCCGGCTTGCCGGCCGTGGCTGGATCGCTGCCGGTCTCGTGCATCTTACATTGCCGCGAGCTCTCGAATGCTCATTGACGGCCGCAACGTGCCTGCGGGCAGCCAGCTCGCTGCCGATATCTGCATCGTCGGCGCCGGCCCCGCCGGCATCACCCTGGGATGCGAACTGACCGGCAAGGGCTTCGATGTCCTCATCCTGGAAAGCGGCGGACTGCAGCCGGAGCCGGACAGCCAGGCGCTGGCCGCGGGCGAGGTCAGCGGCATCGGGCACGTGCCGCTGGAAACCGCGCGACTGCGGGCGTTCGGTGGCGCCAGCTGGCTTTGGGGCGGCTGGTGCCGCCCGTTCGACGAAATCGACTTCGAAGAGCGCCCCTGGGTGCCGCACAGCGGCTGGCCCATCAAGCGCGCGGACCTCGATCCTTACTACGCGCAGGCGCAGAAGGTCTGCGAGCTCGGGCCGTTCGACTACGATCCGGCCCATTGGCACCTGGATTCCGTGCCGCCCCTGCCGCTGCCCGATCCGGACATCCGCACGCGCCTGGTGCAGTTCAGCGCGCCGACGCGCTTCGGCGTTCGCTACCGCACCCCCATCGTGTCCGCCACGGACGTGCGCCTGTGCATTCACTCCAATGTGGTGCAGATCGAGCCGAGCGACAACGGACGGCAGATCGAGCGCCTGCACGTCGCCACGCTCGACAACAATCGCTTCACCATCCGGGCGCGGCGTTACGTGCTGGCGGCCGGCGGCATCGAGAATGCCCGCCTGCTGCTGGCCTCCAACCAGAAGATCAATACCGGCATCGGCAACCAGCACGACCTGGTGGGACGCTATTTTGCCGATCACATGCAGCTCGACAGCGTCGGCGTGTTCCCGCTGCGCCGGGACGTGCCGTTCAACCTGTACCTTGGCGAGGACCGCCATGTAATGCGCCAGCCACGTGGCGCCGGCACAGCGGTGGCGGTGATGGGTTACTTCACACTGAGTGCGGAATTGCAGGCCTCGGAGAAGATACTCAACTACAGCTGCAAGATGCCGCGCACCTCGCTCGGCGACTACTACCTGCATACCCAGAGCCAGGCCATCACCGGCGCGCCGCTGCGGCAAAGGCTCGCCGAGCGGGCGCGCGCACTGGCCGGCAGCGCCACCGACGCGATGTCGATCGCCTGCCGGCGCGTGCTCGGCAAGGAGCACATCTTCTACAAGCTGGTCACGACCCAGGAACAGGCGCCCAATCCCGACAGCCGCGTGCTGCTGGGCCAGGGCAAGGACCGGCTGGGCGTGCCGGTCGCCCGGCTGCACTGGGCCATGAACGAGCTGGACCGGCGTACGTTGCAAGTGGGAGTCGAACGGCTGGCGCGTGCGTTCGCGGCCTCGGGCGTCGCGCGCGTCCAGATACCGGTGGACCTGAATGCGCACTCCTGGCCGTCGAACATCAACTGCAGCTGGCATCACTGCGGCATGACACGCATGCACTCGGATCCGAGGCAAGGCGTGGTGGACGCGCATTCGCGCGTCCACGGCGTCGAAAACCTGTACATCGCCGGCTCTTCGGTGTTCACCACCAACGGTCACGGCAATCCGACACTCACCGTGATCGCGCTGACCTTGCGCCTGGCGGATCGACTCAAGCAGACGATGGCGCAGTAGCCGCCCGCGATCCGCTTACTCCGTCGCCGATACCGGCCCTGACTGCGGCGGTAAAACCGGCGCTGCCGTTTCCTGCGGCTGCGACGCCGCACCCCGGTGCAGCCTGGCCTTCATCCAGACCACGAAGCGGTGCAGATAGAGATAGAGCACCGGCACGATCAACAGCGTCAGCAGCGTCGAAGTGATCACTCCGCCGATCACCGCGCGACCCATCGGGGCCAGCGTCGCGCCGCCGCTACCGATACCGATCGCCATCGGCAACATGCCGAAGATCATGGCCATGGTGGTCATCAGGATGGGACGCAAGCGCACCTGCCCCGCTTCCAGGATGGCTTCGCGCACCGCGCGCCCCTGGCGCATGACGTGATTGGTGAAGTCCACCAGCAGGATGGCGTTCTTGGTCACCAGGCCCATCAGCATGATGAAGCCGATGATGGAG
>JBDHQY010000405.1:0-3206 GCA_039807315.1 Steroidobacter sp.
GTACACGCTCTGATCCCAGGTGACCAGATCGTCGGCGTGGCGATAGATGTTCGGACGCGTCACCCGCACGACTTTGCCGGAGTCGAGTTGCACCAGGTACACGGACATGTCGCCCATGTACGCGATCTCCTTGACCACGCCGCGCGCCACGTTGTCGCTCTGCTCGGGCCGCTCGACGCAGATCTGGATCTTCTCCGGCCGGATCGCCGCCCACAGGGTGGCATCGGGCGCGGAGCTCACTCCGTGATCGACATGGATGATGCCGCCCAACTCCGTCGAGTCGATGCGCACGCGATCGGGCAGGTCCTCGACCATGCGTCCCTGAAACAGATTGACGTTGCCGATGAACTCGGCGACGAACTTGCTGTTCGGATACTCGTAGATGTCCTTGGGCGTGCCGACCTGGATGATCTCGCCCTGGTTCATGACGCCGATGCGCGTGGACAGCGTCATCGCTTCTTCCTGGTCGTGCGTGACCACCACGAAGGTGACGCCGAGCTGCTCCTGCAGGTTCACCAGCTCGAACTGGGTGTGCTCGCGCAGCTTCTTGTCGAGCGCGCCCAGCGGCTCGTCCAGCAGCAGCAACTTGGGCCGCTTCACCAGCGAGCGCGCCAGCGCGACGCGCTGGCGCTGCCCGCCGGAAAGCTGGTGCGGCTTGCGCTTGGCGAACTGCGAGAGCTTCACCAGCTCCAGCATGGCGGCGACACGTTCGGCGATCTGCGCCTTGGGGATGCGATCCTGCTTCAGGCCGAAGGCGACGTTCTGCGCCACCGTCATGTGCGGGAACAGCGCGTAGGACTGGAACATCATGTTGACCGGCCGCTCGTACGGCGGAATGCCGGCCATGTCCACGCCGTCGATCAGGATCCGGCCGCCGCTCGGCTCCTCGAACCCCGCCAGCATGCGCAGCAGCGTGGTCTTGCCGCAGCCCGAGCCGCCGAGCAGGCAGAACAGCTCCCGCTGGTAGATCTTCAACGAGACGTCGTTGACCGCGACGAAGTCGCCGAACCTCTTGCTGACCCGTTCGATGCTGATGTACGGCACCGCCTGCGGATCGTTCCACGCCTGGATGCCGGGCTCGGGGCGCGCGCTACTTGCCATGAATCACCGCGTTTCTTTCACGAAACTCTTCTTGTCGACCCCCGCCGCGGGCGCGGCAGGCGTCTCTGTGGCTGCCAGCCGCGACGCCTAGCGGCCGGTGCTGAACCGGGTCCACATGCGCGTCATCTGGCGGTTGAACCCTTCCGTGTAGGCCAGCGACGGGAACAGTTTCGCCTTCACTTCCGGCGGCGGATAGATGCCCGGATCGTTCTTGATCTGATCCTGCACCAGCGGCAGCGATTCGGCGTTGGCGTTGGCGTAGTTGACGAAGTTGGAATTGTCGGCGGACACCTGCGGCTCCATCAGGTAGTTGATGAAGGCCAGCGCGTTCTGCGGGTGCTTGGCGTCGGCGGGGATCGCCAGCATGTCGAACCAGACGATGGTGCCTTCCTTGGGAATCGAGTACTTGACCACGATGCCCTGCCCGGCTTCCCGGGCGCGGTCGCGCGACTGCATGATGTCGCCGCTCCAGCCGATCGCCACGCACAGATCGCCGTTGGCCAGGTCCTCGATGTACTGCGAGGAATTGATCTTGCGGATGAAGGGACGGATCGCCAGCAGTTTCTCTTCGGCCGCCTGCAGGTCCTCCTGCTTCTCGCTGTTCGGGTCGCGCCCCAGATAGGTCAGCGTGATCTTCAGGATCTCGTCGGCGGCGTCCAGCACCGAGACGCCGCAGTCCTTGAACTTGGCGATCTGCTGCGGATCGAAGATGAAGCTCCAGCTGTCGAGCGGCACATCGCCCAGGATCTGCTTGATCTTGGCCTCGTTGTAGCCGATGCCGGTGGTGCCCCACAGGTACGGCACCGAGTGCTCGTTGTTCGGATCGTGCAGCGCCACGCGCTGCATGATGTCCGGGTCCATGTTCTTGAGGTTGGGCAGCTGACTCTTGTCCAGCTTCTGGAACACGCCGGCCTTGATCTGGCGTTCCAGGAACGAGGCCGACGGCACCACCACGTCGAAGCCGGAGTTGCCGGCCAGCAGCCGGGTCTCCACCACGTCGTTGGAATCGAACACGTCGTAGCTGACCTTGATGCCGGTGCGCTTCTCGAAATTCCTGACCGTGTCCGCGGCGATGTAGTCGGACCAGTTGAAGACGTGCAGGACCTGCTCTTCTGCGACCGGCCCGGCGGCCTGCTGGCTCGACTGCGCCGGTTCCTTCCGGCCACAGCCGGCAAGCGCCGCGGCAACGGCGACGGCGGTCAGCGCAACGCGCAGTCTGTCGGTCATTGAAAAGCTACTCCCCGTTGAGTTCAGGCGGACCGGCCCGCGGGCACCGGCTTGCGGTGGGGAGGGTAGCGCAGAACGCCGGCGCGGCCCAGAGGGCGGAACCAGCCGGCACCTGCGTCCGCGCCGGCATTTTCCGAAGTGCTTCAGTGTCCGCGCCTCTCGACCGGCCGCACCGATGGCAGCTGCGGATCGAGGTCTCGCGAGCGCTTATCGCGAGGCCGCCGCTGGCACGGCTCATCGCAGTGAACGAACCGGCATCGGTCCGGCGCGCTCGATGCGGAGCGCGTCGAGCAGGATGCCGATTGCCACGCGCGCAAGCGTCGTCAGGGATGGATCAGCGCAGTCGACGAAAATAGGGCATGGAAAGCTCGAGCGTCCTCAGACGTTCAACAGCAGATGCTCGCGCTCCCAGGAGCTGATCACCTGCAGGAAGGTTTCGTATTCGTTCTCTTTGACGGCAGCGTAAGCCAGCACGAAGCGCTCGCTCAGGATATCGATCAGCGGCCGGCAATCACGCAGCAGCCGCACCGAATCTTCGATGTTGCGCGGCAGGCCGAACGGCAGATCGTAGGCGCTGCCGGAAACCGGCTCGGTCGGCTTCAGCCCTTCCACCATGCCCAGATAGCCGCAGGCCAGCGACGCGGCGATGGCGATGTACGGATTCGCATCGGCGCCGCCGACCCGGTTCTCGACGCGACGGTTCGCCGGGTTCGACACCGGCACGCGCAGACCCGCCGTGCGATTGTCATAACCCCACTGCGTGTTGATCGGTGCCGAATGATGGCGGGTGATGCGCCGGTACGAATTCACGTTCGGCGCGAACAGCGACATGGCGGCCGGCAGATATTTCTGCAATCCGGCGATGTGCGAAAAGAACA
>JBDHQY010000406.1:0-3203 GCA_039807315.1 Steroidobacter sp.
GTATCCCGGCCGGCCCAACATGTAACGAGCTTGAGGCGATGCCCCGGCTCTGGCCGGGGCATTTTTAGGGCGCTCCCGTGGATGCGAGCCGCAGGCGGATCGTATGTCGTCCCGCACTGGGTTGGGCATCACGAGAATTACAGGGAAGATCTGGTTTCTCATCTCCCGTCACTGCCGCGCAGCGGAGGCGGGAGTCCATCTCGCCGGCGCAATACGACCAACGACCCTAAAGGGTCTCCAGGGGCGAAAAATCGCCGCTCAGCAGAGCATCCATTTCCTGCGGCGTCAGCTCGATTTCGATGCAGTCGGCGGCGGATACTGTCGACGGTGCCGCCGCGTTCGCCGCTGCCGATGTGATCGATAGATCGGCTGCGCCGACATCGTGGACCTTGATCGGCTGTCGCGCGATGGCAGGGGCAAGCAGTTCCTGTGCCGTCAGCTCGATGAAGATTTCCGCAGGCTGGCGCATGGCGCTGTTTCCGCAAGTGGCAGTCGACGTCTCATGCTGCCAGAGCCGATCTGGTGGACCCGCAACGCAGTTCACACACGCGGGCTCATCCGCATGACGAATCGATGAGCAGAAAGGGCCCGAGCCGGATTATGGCAAAGCAATCTCTGTCGCTTTCGGAAGCTCGGCGCATCGCGCTGGGCGCGCAGCAGTTCGGTTCCCGAGCTGGTGGCCTGCGCGGCGTCAAAGGCCTGGGCGCGGCGGTGCGCAAGCTGGGATTGCTGCAGATCGACTCGGTGAACGTGCTGGTGCGGTCGCATTATCTGCCGCTGTTCTCGCGCTGCGGGCCCTATGCACGTGATCTGCTGGATCGTGCCGCCTACGACGGATGCCGCCGCATGCTGTTCGAATACTGGGGGCACGAGGCATCGCTGCTGCCGCTTGAGCTATATCCGCTGCTGCGCTGGCGCATGGAGCGGGCGCAGCGCGGCGAGGGCACCTGGGGACGCCTGAAGCGCTACGCCACCGAGCACCAGTCACTGGTGAACGCGGTGCTGGCGCAAATCCGCGAACAGGGCCCGCTGGGCGCGAGCGAGCTGGAAGCGGCCGGCAAGTCCAGCGGCGGCTGGTGGGGCTGGAGCCAAGGCAAGGAAATCCTGGAATGGCTGTTCTGGACCGGCGCAGTCACCACCGCGCGCCGCCGGAATTTCGAGCGTTTGTACGATCTGACCGAACGGGTGCTGCCGTCGGCGATGCTCGCTGCGCCGATGCCTTCGAAAGAAGCGGCGCAGCGGATGTTGATGATCATCGCCGCGCAAGCGCTCGGTGTCGCAACGCTGCGCGATCTGCGTGATTACTTTCGGTTGCCTACGCAGGATGCGGCCGAGCGCTTGAAGGAGCTGATCGCCGCAGGGGTGCTGACACCTGTCGCGGTCGAGAGCTGGAAACAGCAGGCCTATCTCGTCACCGGGGCGCGCCTGCCGCGCAGCGTGGAGGCACAGGCGCTGCTGTCGCCCTTCGATTCACTGATCTGGGAACGGCAGCGCACCGAGCGCCTGTTCGATTTCAGGTACCGCCTGGAGATTTACACGCCGGCTCACAAGCGCCAGCATGGCTACTACGTGCTGCCCTTCCTGCTGGGCGAGCGGCTGGTGGCGCGGGTGGATCTCAAATCGGATCGCCAGCGCAATCGATTGCAGGTGCGCGGCGGTAGTGTCGAAGCACATGCCGTGCCGAAGCAGGTCGTCGCGCCGCTGGCGGCACAACTGCAATCGCTGCGGGGCTGGTTGGGGCTGGAAAAGGTGGAAGTCGCTGCACGTCGCGGCGAGCTGATGAAATTGCTGCGCCCGGCGGTATAGGCCAGAGCTGTTCGCTATCTAGATGCCATACACGGCATCAACCAATCCTGCGTTTACGATCGAGCTGGAGTCGTAGCGTCAACACGGCACGAATGCCGCCCGGCGAATCCAGTGCGTAAGCGGCTTAGCGGTCCTGCTGCGAACCGCGGGCCCACCAGCCGAAACCGCAGGTCACGATGAACAGCACCAGATAGAAGAACAGGCCCATGATTCGTTCCTCAAAACCCTTCGGTTGCTCTGATTTACTCGTTCCTGGCCATTGCAGTCGGAAGTGACCGGTAAATCAGACCTTCCTTACATGAAACGCCGTGGCCAGGGTCGAGGTTTCCTGGATAAACTTAGGCGTTTCGCGACAGTGGGCCATAAAAAAGGCCGGGGGACTCCCGGCCTTTTTCATTCGTCGGCGGCTGGCGCTCAGTCGTCCACCAGGAAGCTGCGCAGCTGCTCGCTGCGGCTCGGATGGCGCAGCTTGCGCAGCGCCTTGGCTTCGATCTGGCGGATGCGCTCGCGGGTCACGTCGAACTGCTTGCCGACCTCTTCCAAGGTGTGGTCGGTGTTCATGTCGATGCCGAAGCGCATGCGCAGCACCTTGGCCTCGCGCGGCGTCAGGCCGGCCAGCACCGAGTGCGTGGTTTCGCGCAGCGATTCCATGGTGGCCGAATCGATCGGCGAGTCCACCGAGGTGTCCTCGATGAAATCGCCCAGATGCGAGTCCTCGTCGTCGCCGATGGGCGTTTCCATCGAGATCGGCTCCTTGGCGATCTTGAGCACGCGGCGCACCTTGTCCTCGGGCATTTCCATGCGCACCGCCAGTTCCTCCGGCGTCGGCTCGCGGCCCATCTCCTGCAGCATCTGCCGCGAGATGCGGTTCAGCTTGTTGATGGTCTCGATCATGTGCACCGGGATGCGGATGGTGCGCGCCTGGTCGGCGATCGAGCGCGTGATCGCCTGACGGATCCACCAGGTGGCGTAGGTCGAGAACTTGTAGCCGCGGCGGTATTCGAACTTGTCCACCGCCTTCATCAGGCCGATGTTGCCTTCCTGAATCAGGTCCAGGAACTGCAGGCCGCGGTTGGTGTACTTCTTCGCGATCGAGATGACCAGGCGCAGGTTGGCCTCGACCATCTCCTTCTTGGCGCGGCGCGCCTTGGCTTCGCCCACCGCCACTTCGCGGTTGATGTCCTTGACGTCGCCGATCGCCAGATGCACGCGCTCTTCCAGCGCCTGCAGCCGCTTCTGGGCCTTCTCGATCTCCTCGCGCAGACGCGCCAGCCCCGCCGAGTGCTTGCGCTTGGCGCGGATGTGCTTGTCGATCCAGGTGGTGTTGGTCTCGTTCTTCGGGAACGTGGTCACGAAGTCCTTGCGCGGCATGCCGGCGTCGCGCACGCACAGCGTCA
>JBDHQY010000407.1:0-3201 GCA_039807315.1 Steroidobacter sp.
ATGCCGCTCGCGCTTTTGACCCGGGTTGTCGGGCCCAGAAACGCCGGATCTTCGCTTCCTTGAACAGATCATAGCCACCGAACAGCTCGTCCGCGCCCTCTCCGGTCAACACGACCTTGTATCCCGCCCGTCGCACCAGACCGGACAACAGCATCAACGGTACGGGCGCCGTCCGCAGTACCGGTACTTCGGCATGGCGAATGAACGTGGGAAACAGAGCACCAATGTCGCGGCGTTTGCAATGAATCGTCTCGTGCCTGGTTCCGAGATAAGCAGCCATCTGACGCTGATGCTCGCTTTCGTCGAACTCGGCGTCTGCGAACGCCAGCGAGAAGGTGTGCAGGGGTGTCGCAGTACAATTGCGAACGATGGCGGCGATAGCCGATGAATCGAGGCCGCCGCTCAAATAGGCGCCAACGGGCACGTCGGCGCGCAGCTGCAGCCGCACCGCATCGATCAGAGCCATCCGCACGCGCTCGGCTGCTTCATCGAACGACTGCACAGCATCGCCCAAGGGACGTTTGTCGCCCCAGTCCCAATACCGAGCAAGCCGCACGCCATGAGCATCGACGGACATGAGATGCCCGGCCGGCAGGCTGTGCACTCCCGAAAAGACAGTCCGTTCCCCCAGTGTGCTCCAGAACGTGAACACCTCGGCGATACCGCGGGTATCAAGCGTTAGCGATGTCTGCGTCGCGGCCTGCAGTGCCTTGATCTCGGAGGCAAACAGGAGCGCGCCCCGATGATTCATATAAAAAAGCGGCCGTATGCCCACACGATCGCGCGCCAGTAGCAAAGATTGCTTACGCGCATCCCACAACGCTATGGCGAACTGCCCGTTGAGGTGTCCGACGAAGCTCTCGCCGTACTCTTCGTACGCATGCACGATCGTTTCGGTGTCAGACTGTGTGCGGAAGACATGGCCGCGCCTGAGCAGATCTGCGCGCAATTCGATGTAATTGAAGATCTCGCCATTGAAGATGACCCAGACCGACCGGTCTTCGTTCGCTATCGGCTGGTCACCAGTGGCGAGATCGATGATGCTGAGTCTTGCGTGCGACAGGCCGGCCGGGCCGTCCACCAGGAAACCCGTGCCGTCGGGGCCGCGGTGGTGCAGGCTGCGCATCATCCGTTCCAGGTCACTACGACCGAGCCGTGCCCCGCCCCGAGTGTCAAGAAATCCGGCAATCCCGCACATGCAAAGCTACCAGCTCGATCTGAACGCGCTGGCCGGACCTGCAGAACGGCGCAGGTCTTCCTGCGCCGTCGAATCGATCAGTTCCAGCGAATCGCCCGCGATGTGCCGCCATGGGGTGTCGGGTGAAGCCCGACTGTGAAAGCTGGTATGCCCCAACCAGGTTGTACATGCCACGGTGCCTACGCGGCGAAAGCCCAGCCGCAAGTGCGATGCCATGGAAATAGAATTGAAGATATCGGTGGACGAGAAGCAGCGACGTGCACTGCCGAAGGCCGTCGAGCTGTGCGCCAACAAGCGTGGAAACAACCCGTGCATGCGATATTTAGGGTCGATGTATCCATTGCCGAAAAAAACGCACTCGTCCGGCAGTTGCAGCTCCAGATTGCGGCTCACATGGGAATCGAACGTCACCGTGTAGCGCTTGGCGAAAACCCAGTTGTAGGCGACCACCCGGCCTTCATGCTCGATCAGTGCAGTGCGTGCACCCTGATCCATGAACCTCGCGAAGAGCTTGCCGATGCGTAGTTGCTGATGCTCCGGCACGATCTGCATGAGACGTGGCAGCTCCTGCGGAGCCAGCCACGACAGCTCATAGGCGGCTAGGCGTGTCTTGCTGATTGCCGGTTCGGCGATGGCGGGCGTCTCCATAAGGGCGCACAAACCGGTGAAGAAGATCGATCGCCACCTCCAGTGATTGGAGAGCAGCGCCATGACGCCCAAGGCCCGCTCGGCGAGATGTACCTCACGGAGCTTCCTGACAACTGACACCATAGAGATTTGGGGCAGCTACCTGGCCACGCCCTGTTGTTGTGAGAACTGCAGACTACACCCAAGCTTGCCGTGCGAGTGAGAGGTCGGTCGCACTGCGTATCGCGTTCGGCCCGTATAGTCTAACATCTGCGCTCAAGCCAACGGTCCCGCTTACCTCCCATGACCCCTCGACTGATTCATTTGATCGCGGCCGCACGTCCGAACTTCATGAAAATTGCGCCGCTCTATCATGCGCTGTCGCGCGAGGCATGGTGCAAGGTACAGATCGTACATACCGGACAGCACTACGACCCGAACATGTCCGATGCCTTCTTTCGCGATCTGCAGTTGCCCACCCCCCACATTCATTTGGGCGTCGGCAGTGGAACTCACGCCGAACAGACCGGCGGGGTGATGATTGCCTACGAAAAGGCCTGCATGCAGGCCCGACCGGACTGGATTGTCGTGGTCGGCGACGTCAACTCGACCGCCGCCTGCGCCATGGTGGGCGCCAAGCTATGGATTCCCGTGGTTCACCTGGAAGCCGGCCTGCGCAGCGGCGATCGTCGCATGCCCGAAGAGATCAACCGCCTGGTGACCGACAGCATTGCCGATGTCCTGTGGACACCGTCTCCCGATGCAGACGAGAACCTGCGTCGCGAAGGTGTCGCCGAGGAACGCATCGAACGCGTCGGCAACATCATGATCGATTCCTATGAAATGGTCCGCGAACAGATCACCGCCGACACCACTCGCAACAGCATGGGTCTGACCACCGGCGGCTACGGCACCGTCACGCTGCACCGCCCGTCTAACGTCGATGACCGCGACGTCCTGGCCCTGCTGGTACGCCAGTTGCTCGAGATCTCGAAAGCGCTGCCCCTCGTATTCGCGGTTCATCCGCGAACACGCAAGCAACTCATCAAATTCGAGCTGCTCGAATCGCTGGAGCGAGCGGCGAACATCCGTCTGTCGGAGCCGTTGGGCTACATCCAGTTCATGAACCTGGTGTGCGGCGCCCGGGCAGTCGTCACCGATTCCGGCGGCGTCCAGGAAGAATCCACGTATCTGGGCATTCCGTGCATGACGCTGCGCGAGAACACCGAGCGGCCGATCACCGTGAGCGAAGGCTCCAACCGGCTCGTGCAACCGCAGCAGATGCTGGAAGCCTTTGACGAAATACTCTCGGGCAAATGGATCACCGGACGGCGTCCGGCGTTGTGGGACGGCAAGACTGCGGATCGTTGTGTGCA